>JAAYTK010000012.1 GCA_012523775.1 Clostridiales bacterium
ATCTGCCTCAGACAACACGATTCCCGAATAGAAACACGGTCCGTTGTTGAACAGGTAGTAATTACTCACCACATCGTTTGGTGATGAGCTGTATGTTCCCATATGGGTATTTATAGGAGAGCTTCCTGCCAGACCCTCCTCCGCTACAGTAGGGTCTCCGCTGTCTGCCAGACAGTACCATCCGATAAGCTTCTTAGACTCGCTGTAATTATCGACTGCCCAGTCCGAATATTTGGTTTGGGCTATCCGTATGGCATTCCCAATCTGATATGGATATCTGGTTATGCTACCTTCATTTGTCTTGGTGAGATATACCGATAAATAGGCGTTATCCGACCTGAGATTGGTGCCGAAATCACCCCTCATATTACTGTAAATAAAATCCTCACCGTTCTTGGCTATTCTGTTGATATAATTGTAGGTATAGCTTGTGTTGCTCTGGAAGCTGTATCCGTTGTATCCAAAGTAATCCTGCTGATTATTATATCCAAGGGCGTCCTTTGTAAATACCACCGGTAAACCCCTGTTTGATATCTCTTCCCTAATGTTGGTAACGGCACCGTTGGTATTTGATATGGCCGTTGACGGGTTATCCATAAGAATCAAATTGTATTCCGATAGTTTAGAAGTCCCTGTTGGATTCGTACTGTCATAGGAGTGATTTACATACAGCAGCTCGAAATCCTGTACTGTCATGGTGGTAAATTCCAAGGTATAATCCTTCAGGTTGTCGCTTCGTGTATATGTTCTAAGAAGTGAATCTTCGTCATATATTATGCTGCTTTCTATATTGTAGGTCGAATCATTGTCAATTATCTGAAGAATACTGATGGTTTCCGGATTGGAATTTGCCGCATACCCGGTCACATAACCCCGTATCAGTTCATTATCATTACGCCTCACCACGAGCTTCCACTGTCTTACGCCGTTATAAGCCGACATATTTATACTGCAACTAAAGATACGGTTCTCACTCTCACTGATATTCTCCCATGTGGAACCGTCACCGGAAACCATCTGCACCTCTTCGGAAGGGTCAAAGGCACCGTCGCCGTTGGCATCTAGATAAACCTGCACATTATAGGTGTGGTAGCTTGGATTCGTACCCTTCGGCAGCAACTTGAATTTAATATTCAAAATACCTGTCGTGGGATCGACATAACTATAATATATCTTAGGATTTGCCGGTAACAGCGGCTGAATAAGACTGATATTTGGCCTGATTATTCTAAGGGCAGAGTTTAGCCTGTTATTAAATGTCGTCCTTAAGTTACCGCCGGATTCATAATCGCCCATGTTAAGGAAATTTCCGCTGAAATTAGCCTTCGAGTCTACGATAAACCTATACATATTCGTATCGGTTCTTACGGAGACATTGTTTCTGCTGTCCCTCATTCTGTATAGATTGGCATCGAGGATTATCGGGTATCCGGCCCTGAGATATTCCTCAAGCTTTGCCTTCTTATCCTCCGATATATCATTTCCGCGATATCTGTAAGAACCTCCTGATTGAGAAGATATGATGTCACCCTCCACGAAGTATATATTACCTCGCTCAGGATAATTGTTGGCATTGAACGTGGTTACCTTATGCTGGCTGTTCTGCATATTAAATCTTCCCGAACCGCTTCCCATAAATATCATGTCATAGTTAGAGTTAATATCCGCTATATATCCGTTAAACTGGGTACTGGTCATATTCACTATCCGTACGTCATAATCGGATAATATGGCCTCTATCGCCGCCTGAGAACCCTCAAAATCGGCGGTTGGCTGGATATTCAATACTCTCTTATAGGTTCTGATGTTGCTGCCCCCGGGATCATCACCGGTTCCAGGGTCTTCACCATCACCGGGTCCTTCCACGTCACCGCCATCGGGATATGCCACACCGCCGGTATTATCAAATCCCTCTCCGTTGTTGGTAATAACATTCAGTAAATCTCCCAAGGTTATACTGCCGGGATTAACAGGATTGTCCGGGTCGAGGGAGTTAAAATGCTCGACAGCATCATTCTGTGCATCCTGCGGTATATATAATGGATTCATAAATTTATCGGTGAATATATCGCTACCGCCTATTATCAGGACATTATCAGATACATCCGTAGGCGTAGCCATCAGATTATAATTAAATATTCCGTATCTTCTGAAATCGGCCTCACTCAGATTATTGCCGTAACTGACCAACTCACCGTCCTCATTAAGACCGATTGCAAGAAATGTATTACCGTTCCAGTAAAGTGCCTGGTTAGAGCCTGCTCCATAGCTTGCTCCCGGGCGGACATAGCTTCCTGTTGTACCGCTTCTGTTAATGCCTGGGCTTACACTATTGGATTGAATCAGATAATCTGACCTGTCGGGGTTCATAAATGCATTATAGAAGTCAATCATATTTCTTTGATATATCATAATAAACAACTTCGCGACATTACAGGAGGTGGCACTCTGTCCGGTATAACCTACTCCGACATTAACATTTGCCCTAAGCTGGCTATATGCCCCCTGTCCGCTTATGGCTTTGTTATAAAATGTGGAGTCGAGTATAACTGCTGCCTTATGACAGCCTATTCCCGCTATCCTCTTAAATAGCCTCTCCACGCTTTCCCAACTTAAGTCATTGACGGCAAAGTTCAGTTCCGCCTGCTTCTTACCGTCATTATTGTGGTATCTGTCACCGGAAGGAAGATTTATTCCTTCATCCGAATAGGTCTCATAGAGACGAATATAACTGACGTTATGATTATAGTTTTCATTGATATATATTAAGCTCGCCTCATCAATATAATGCTGATTCTCCGGTCTGTTCAGCTCATTTGGCGTAATCGTCACAACACGAACAGGATAATCGTTGACATGCTCACTGGGTATACCTAGGGAAACTCTCTTAAACCACTCATTATTTACAATTTCACCGACATAGGTAAACTGATAATTCTGCAGTACCTTATAACCCTTAATCCATATTCTGTTACCCTCCCGATAATAGTTTGAGGGCTTCGTCAGTGCCTCATCGCTTTGAACCCATCTGTAATTTCCTCCCCACCATTGCTCGTAGGTAAATACAGGCACATTGGTAACTCTTATATAGTTGCCCCCTGTACTCGGTGTATAGGTCAGATTGCCGCCATATGAGTAATCACCGGAATTGTCATCGACGATTACATAATCATTTCTCATAAAATATGAGCCCGAGCCACTGGGTACAAATAATACGTCATAGGCACCCTGTCCAATATTCAGATAGAATATCTTATTGGCACTATCGTAATCATAGTCCCCCGTATTATCATCGGACCTGGTTACGCTGTATGGCTTATAACGGATTGTATTACTGAACAGATTGTCATTTCCGAAACTTGAATGGCTAAAATAAGCCACAACATTCTTCCTATGGACAACCGGATTCCATATATTCTCATAGGTGTTCTCCAATGTGGCGTTCTGCGGAAGCCTTGCCACATAATCTCCCGTCCCCATAGGAACAGCCTCATATATTGTATTTCCCTCAGATATTCTATATAAATCGGGCCCTGAGTTTGACTGATATTCAAAATATCCGTTCTGCTTAACATAATGCATGGATACTCTCCATCCACTGTCAGCAGACTGGTCCGTGGGTAATGGCTTTTCTCTGTATGACGGATATAAATTATATGCGTCACCGGCGATCAATGCCCCACCGAAGTTTTCAAGACTTATAAGCTCAGGGTTGATAGGCTCCTGACCTCCGATAAGGTAGCCTATCTCTGCCATTCCCTTATAGGGAACAATCTCAAGTATGGTAAATGCGTCCGCTTCGGTATTATCATCGTTTTCCTCGGACCATTCCGCCTCGTCGGCAGCCTGAGTATACCGGGTGTCATCCATGAAACCGGGCATGATAAAAGCAACTGCCATAATTAATATTGCCAGCATAATTGCCTTTATAAAGGATTTCATGTCAACACCTCCTTGACTTTATATTTCTTATCTCGTATTTCTGAATTTAACCTTCTTAGTCAGTCTTTCATTGTCATTCCCAAGCGAAAGCCTTAAATCAATGTCTACAGCCCTATTGCCGGAGGTCTTGGTTATATCCAGGCTTTGAACATACTCTGCGAGCAAATGCTCCTCCTTGGTGTATGGAGCCGTCTTTGCCTGCTCATAATCCGTTGTAAATACCTGATACAACAGGCTCTCTCGGGATATAACCGTATAATACTCATCCATGCCATATTTGAATATGTATCTTTTTTCTTCGGGAATTTCTTCATATATCTCCATTTCGCTGGATTCCATTACCAGATTACTTAGCTGGTTTATTATAGTCTGAGCCTCTATCTGAAGATTGACATTATCATTAGTCTTTCTAAAGCCCTTCGAAGCACTGTTAATGAACAGAAATATCATCGAAAGGATTATCGCCGCAATCATCATGGCAATTATCAATTCTAACAGGCTTGCCCCTTTATTATCCCTGGATATATCCAAAACACGTCACCTCAATCAATATACGCTTTTCCGGTCGCCTCTACGAGATTTATCCTGTAAGAGATGTCGTTGCACTCCACAGTGATATTCTTAATTAATATACCCATAGAGTTTCGTACGAATTTTCCGGTGTCCTTAGCATATGTAAGCTCCAGCTTTTCACTGACATTCACTCCGTCTACCAAAATGTCACTGACCAGATATCTGTTACCATCGCTGCTTTGAAAGCTTATATTCCCCTTTCTCAGGTCAAGTCTCTCGGTACTGGTGACCACCCTCGTACCGTCCCTTTCCGTCTCGATTCTGAGAAAGTAATCCTTATCCTCTTTATATATAACAAGGTAGCATCCTTCCTTCTTTGTCATATTCTGAATCCTGACATTATCCGATACCGCCCGTATTCTGGATGCTGCACTCTTGGCATTTCCGTATCCCAGGACTCCGACTCCTAATACGGTTCCTACCAAAAACAACGCAATTATAACCATAACTATTAACAGTTCTATAAGAGTAAAGCCTCGATTATTCTTTAAGAATGTCGCCCTTTTCATAATGCTTATTCCCTTCGCCAGTTCCTAAAATGAATTACTGTAGACAAATCCACAAGATTCTCTGCCGGATCCTCTCTTACATATAAAACCCTAGTATCCAAATTTCTGAAAATGTATTTTAGCACCTCGCCCTGTTCCGAAAATATAGACTCCAGCAGGTCATCGGAGGCTGTTAATGTATTGTCGGACCCAAGGATTATATCCCCCATGGAAGCCAGCCTTCCTGTTACACTCACGTTGTTTCCCAGCGTAATTTTGTTTAAACCGTCGGCTGTATTAGAATCGATTGACAATATCATTCCGTCGATATTTACATTATCATCTATATATACATCACCGTTTACTACCATAAGCCCGGCAAAATTCCTGTATATATTCGTATTACCGTTAACCACAATGATTTTACCCTCTGAACGGGGGACATCTAAATTCAACATACCTCCGTAGTATTCCAGCCCCTCATATGTAGGATGCTTAATAAGCCATTCCTGGATATACGCCAAATCGGAGGAAATTGTCGTTGACTCCACCACCTTATCCTCCTCCTGATATCCTTTGTCACTGTCCAGAGAAAGATTATGGCAAATCTTATTATACAGGCCTAATAAACTCCCAACAGTATCCGTAGGCTTAATTCCGTTACCTGAGTATGTGGGATTACTAAATTCGTGACTGTTAATTACATTTATTACTTCTTCATCAGTAGAATAGTGACTGCTGATTCCCCGTTGAATGCCTACCTTGGGTATCCCGACAGCATGGTTATCATAGTACATCAGATTGCCTGCAGAAATAACCTCGTTGATTGATGGATTCGGTAGGATAACCTGCCCAAGCTTAAACGGATATATACTATCTAATGAATATTCATTTCTCAGAATATAATCCCACAGATAATCGTCTGCCTGCTTGCCGCTGCCAAAGTTAAGATAATAATATCTCAGAATGGTGGATGTATCCCCTTCCACCGTTTGCTTTGATGCAATCTTATGATTTACGGCATTATTTACATATAGTCTATAATCAATGTCCTCTGAAGGATCAAGCTCGTCAAAATTCACTTCCGGTATATCAAAATCTGCTATATCCAGGCTTGTTACAGGATTATGCTTTATATCCTTTATGAATCTTCCCGGTAAAAGGTAGGCTTTTTGGTTGCTCTTTATGCCCACCGATTCACCGGTCATAATATCAGTTACCTTCGTTGTGCCGGCCTTACTGTCATCGACCGATACATGGGCCCGTCCCGCAAGAATAAGGGAGTTGACACGGGATAAATCCAGGGTAGAGCCTGTCCCATTGATTATTATGGAACTTCCCAGAGAGGATTGAGTGGCGGTATAACCCACATATGCACCCTTAACGGTAACATTACTGTAGCTTCCGTTTAACGTAAGATCATCCCTGACAATACATGTTCCATCTATATCAATAGTGGTGGGCTTGGTATAGTCCTGACCTACAGGCACCGTAATCTCAGTCCTTATATTATCCGCCCATACCACAGCCGGTACATATGGAGCACCGGTATCGGAGTCAGTCATGGTAATACCGCTAATGCTTAGGCTTCCGGTATCCTTAACGACAATATCCCCTCTCGTTATGATATTGCCGCCATTTATTAAGACCTTATGATAATCCATCATTTGGCTTCCTACGATTATATCGTCTCCCGAATATATACTGCCTTCAATGATATTTTCCCCTGTGGAGCCTTCCCCAAGGGTATTGTCCGATACTATGCTTCCATCCGCTACCAGGGCATAGTCCCTATATGGCTGCTCCATTCCGTATACAACGGTCTGAAGGCCTTCCTCAAATGAAAATTCGGGTAGCTCTATCATCATATCAGTACTGATTCTGCTGTCAAAATCATCGACAGTCATATGAACACTGATATCGCTGACTATGATGCCTGACAGCGGTACTATGCTGATGTTGCCTATATTAATAACTCTGGTAATACTCCCATCACCGGGAAGGGGCATTAGGTAATCATCAAATATTTGGGTGTTCTGAACCCGCACAGGGGTACCGCTCAGCAAGTCCGTTTCACTATAACCACTGGTGTTTCCCAACTTCCTTATCAGCTCCAGGGTAACCCTTCTTTTTAACTCGTTATTGAGTTCTTCCTCATCTAATGCTATATATGTAGAAATGTTTTTCAATATGGCATCGTCATTATTCTCATAAACATCCCTTATCGTTTGAACAGTCAGCTCATGTAGACATGCGGCTATTTCGTCCATGGTCGCCTCACAGGTATAGAAATTCTCCTTGGCTTTTCTTTCGAGTACCTTCATCTGAAGATTAGTCATAGTAACAGAAAGCATCATAGAGCCCAATATTCCGATAAAGGCAAGGATGATGACAACAGTAAGCAGGGTAGAGCCTTGATTATTCAATTTTCTCATTTTCATGCTTACACATCCTTTCCCATCATCGGTATTTATTGTTCCTTAGTGGATTTCAAGGAATAATATACTTCCTTATATCGGTTTGCCTGGTCGGTCTCAGGCTTACATATATCAATCCTTATTTCATATATACGGTTAAGCTCGTAGGTGTTCATAAGATTCATGTTTACAGTAGTATCCGTTGAACTTCCCGCATAGGCCTCATAGCTGGAAAGATTGGTAAAGACGGCGATTGAATCTCCCGGAGTCCGTGTAATCAGAACAGGATTGTTCAGGATATTCTTCTGGTCGGCCACAAAGAATTTTATGTTTTTTGATGTGTCGTTGTTGGTTAATCTGATTCTGTCCGCATTATATCCGTCGCCGGGGGCATGGGCTTCATGAAATGCGGACTGCTTATAAAAAAGATAAATGTTTTCAATGGTATCTGCATATTCAACCTGATCTATACTGTGAGTTATTCTAATCTGTGACCACCAGTCACATATATATTCAATCTCATATGATACCAATGTATCACTGACTGTAATATTCATGTTTTTAGTTACATATTTCATTATCTCGTTGGGATCGGTGTATTTTTCAAGATCTAAATCTTCCAGAGTGGGCTCTGCAAACCACCGGGGAGGTAAGGGCTCCCCCTTCATGGAAGCCACCTCGCATTCATTTCTCCATATGGCGTATTCCTTTAGGTATTCTATATATTCTTCCGATTGATGCAGCGTGGTTATTGCGTACTGTGTTCCCTGCTGTGTAAATGAATTTAATGCCAACTGATCACTGTCCTCGACTCCCGCTCCGTTCACCGAGCTGCCGTCTGAGAAAAACAGTCCGTTTGCCTTCTCATCCAGATTAATAACTTCCGGCATCAGAAAGTTATTAAGCTTGTCCTCCTCACCCTTATATACCGAGGCATCAAGCCTTATAAACACATCATAAGCAGAACCACCGGCTACAACCCCATGGATTGCAAAGAAGCTGGTAGTCTGCTCTTCGTCCAAGCTTGTCTCCACATATTCGTCTTCACTAATCTGCTCTAGTCTTGTGATATCATCCAATCTGTTTGGGATAATACTAAAAAGCTCCTTAGGGCTATTGAACGAATCAATAATCTCTCTGGTGGTAGAAGCCTTTAAGCCCTCCATGATACTGGCGGCTAGATTGCTCTGTATCTGATATCTTTCGGATTTTTTATTAATCTGCATTGAACGTATAAAATTACCCATTAACGGAACCATGATAATCACAAGAACCGCTATGCTGATTAGCAGTTCCACGAGGGAGAAACCTCTGTTATTTAATCTGTATCCTGACCTTTTATTATATATACGTTTCATCCTATATCCTCTCCGGGAAACTATGATGACCGCCTATATTTATTCTTCTCCGGCTTCATTATCGATATCACTGTCGGATTTTTCAGGACTTCCGGTACCGAATAAATTGTCTATCCCTATGTTGATATCATCAATCGGGGTTCCCTTGTATTCCTTCCCCGTACCGTTTAAGGCAAACCTTTTAAGGGTAAGGTTTCCTGCCAATGCACCTGTCGAGCTGTCATAGCTGACAGCCACATTATCTATAACAGTCGGCTCCGGATAATTTCTTACGTACTCAGACAACTCCTTAAATCCCTCATAGTCCGTAAGAAAGTTCATATTGATGGTGTTCACAACACCGTTCATGGTCTCCATTTTGTCATTGGCATCGTCTTCAGAGTCCTCCTCTGTGACAACCGCAGGCAGAATAGTGTTATAAAAGCCTGTATTGTCAGAGACATTCAGGGATGAGAGTTCTATCTTCAATGCCTCCTGCATCTTCTCTACAAACATGAAGTTATCCTCTTTAGCAATATGTACGGGATATTGGTCTATGATATCCTGCTTTTGTTTGTTTATTTTATCTACCTCTTGCAGAATGTCCTCTTCCTGTTCAAGCTTAATTTCTCTCTCACGAATCAGCAGTTTTATTTGCTCTACTTCCTTATAAGCCTCCGTTGTTTTATTCATATATCCGGTGCACACAACTAAATAGGAATATACGAAAATCCCTACACTGATTAAGGTAACTATAAATTTAATGTATTTTCCCTTTGTCTTCTTCATATACAATTACCCCCGAGGTTTAATTTACATAGGTACAAGTAATCGAAAAGTTAACCTTCGATATCCCGTTCTCATTTACAACCTTAATTCCGGATATATCTACATTATCCTTAAAATACTCTATTCCCTTAAGCTGCTTTAAGGTTTTCGCTATAAGTGCATTCGAGCCTGCCTCGTCATCATTGGCGGTTACATTCATCGTGACCCCCTCTTCCGTAAAGCTCATGGCATGAATAATCGTGCCGCTGGGCAGCCTTTTCTCAAGCTGCTCGATGACATCTTTAATCTTGTCATTATTACTCTCTGTCAGCTTCTGAAGCTTCCTTAAATCCTCCAGCTCAGCTATGGCTGTATCATATAAATCATGGGCACCGCTTAGAAGCGGCATGGCCTCATATTCTGCTTTAATTTCCTCCAGCTCCTTTTTGGCCGGGAGATAATCGGTATATGATACGTATATCGTTCCGACCGATCCTGCCAGGCATACCAGAGTTAAGAAGGTGGTGGCTATGACCGCACTTCTTCTTTGCTTCTTTAGTACGAATTCATAGGGTACGAAGTCTACGGGACTTATGACTGCTCCGATAAGAGGAAGAAAGCGACTGGGATTTAACCTGAAATCCTTAGCCTTCTTTCTCGAGCTTACCGAATGAAGCTTATTCAAAAGTTTGTGAGGTAGCCCTATGCCGGAGCTAAAGAACCTGTCCACACCCTTAATATCAACCAATGCCCCTGTCAGATATATGGTATCAATATCGATCTGCTTATAGCTTGATTTATAATAGTCCAGCATTCTTGTGACATTACCGACCAATGTATATAGGGACTCTGTTATCCCGACCCTAAGCTCCTTTGAGGATTCTTTGGAGAGTTGGCTGTCAGTGACGGCAACCTCATCGAGGGTTATATCGTACTCTTCGTTCGACAGCATATCGTGATTACGCAGAAGCTCCAAGGGATCCTCTCCGTCTCCATGGCCATATCCCAAATCCCTTATTACATTAATCAGCTTATATAGACCGTAGCTTACGGTTCTTTGAAGTATTAAAACATCATCTCTAAGGATACTGATTATGGTATCCTGCTCATTCATCTGTACATATACATTTGTACCCCTTCTGCTCTGACGCTTAATGGCCTGATAACTGCTGTTGCCATAATAGTCAATCGCCAGAATATCAAAATGCATTTTCTTAGCGAAGCTGTAATAATTCTTTATCATTGCTGCCGGAGCAGCATATACCGCCAGCCGCATCTGATTCTTGACTTCCCTTGTCTGCTTATCATCGGATGTGCCGCCTTCAAAATCTTCGATGACCGCTGAATTATCGTTGGAATCCATAAGCTCAAGGTTCTCTGCAATAATTTCGGTTTTACTTTTCTTCTTTAGGTTCTTCTTATATATCTTAGCCTTCTTCTTAGCATTCTTTCTTTCAGCCTTTTCGATTTTTCTTTGACGACGCTTACCCTGTGCGGTACTTTTCTCGAGAATCTGATAAGACAGTATATAATCGTTCATGTCTATAGGAAAGTATTCCGAAGCTCCTGTCTTAATAATGTCCATTATTCTCTTTTCTTTTACCGGGGGGATAATTATTTCGCGATTGGCGATTCTGCTTGAATTTATAGAGAATATAACCCTGTCAGACTTAATCTTTGCGGCCTTAAGTCTGCTCCTAAGCTCATCGCCAAAGATGTTCATATCTTTTATTATCCCATCTTCAACAGAGCCTTCGGGTGTGGCAAAGGCTATACTGCGATATACACGGATTCCTTTATTCTTATATTTCTTTTTATAGTTTAGCTCACAAACCTTTGTACATTCCGACCCAATTATAATGCTTAATACCTTCTTAGCCATCCTGTTCCCCCATAACAATACTTATCCTTATAATTATGTTAGTTTCATTCGGATTTTTTGTCAAATAAAAATCATAATTGTCTATACAAAAAAGGTATTAATGTACCATTTTATCAACTGTCTTCCAAAAAAGAGAGCCAAAACAATCCCCATGGAGAGATATGGTCCAAATGCCAAAGCCCTCCCGATATTTCTTACTCTCATTCTGATGGGATGAATTATAGTGGCAAGAACACAGCCTATCATGAAGGATAGTACGACCAGCTCCCAGCCAAGCAAAAGTCCTGCGCTCGCCATGAGCTTGATGTCTCCGCCCCCTATGGCTCTTCCTTTCGTGGAATAATATATTAACAGCAGAAACAGACTTATGGCAAAAAAGCCTATGGCATGGTCCAGTACGATATCGGTACTTCTTCCGCTTTCAAAATACTTGGTCAATACTGTCGCAATGCCAACCACCAATAAAAATACGTTAATACCTACCGGTATAATATTCGTTCTAAAATCTATTACGCTAAGTACAATTAACGCCGATACGGTCAGACAGTAGAATGTACTTATTAGGATGGAATACAGAGAATCCCATCCATAGAAATAAAAAACAAGCACATACATTATTCCGTTAAGTGCTTCAATTATTGGGTATTGAATAGAAATACGGGATTTGCAGCTTCTGCATTTCCCCAACAGAAATATATAGCTAAATACGGGTATCATATCATACCACTTAAGCTTAGTGTTACAGTTCATACAATGAGATCGTTCGGTTACAATGTTTAGCTCCTCCGGAATACGATAGATACATACATTCAGGAAGCTTCCTATCATAATCCCAAATATTAAAACAATTCCGTATACAATATAATCCTCCATAAACTATCCTACCTTTGGTCAAATATTAGATTTTGAGATACCATCACACAGGGCTATGCCCTGTGTGATGTGTGGGAAAATTACACTAATTACTCAGATAATTTATAGTCTTCGCTAGAGCCGTCATAACTCAAAATCACGGTTACTTTTCCTTTGTCATCTGTCTCAAGAGTAATCTGAGTGTTATCCCCTACTTCATTTGATTTTAATTCGAAGTCACTAAGGACTTCCATCATTAAGTCCCAAAACTTCTTATCTTCATCGTCCTCTGGCGGGAAGTTTGGATTAAGAGTCCAATCCTTATCATCATCACTAATATTGAATAACGCATCTGTCCCTCCTCCTAAGTCTATAGCATCCACACTTTTTCCTAAAGGTGACTCCACGTTAGCCAGCTTAGCTGCCGTAAAGATTGTGTTGACCGCTTCCTGGTCACTAGCCTTTCTTGACTTTTCAACATACTGTGAAAGTCTTGGTGCTAAGGTAACCGCTAATATTGCCATAATAGCAATTACAACGATTAGCTCCACCAGTGAAAAACCTTTGTTGTTCATTTTTTTCATACCTTTTTCTCTCCTGTTCATTATTAATTTTATTTTGTCAAAACGGTTAATAATGCCCCTCTAATACGCTACCGTTATAAGACCTAATTCTATGTATAGCCTACCTGCTATTCGATTCCTGCGCCGGGATCACCGCCCAGAATCGACCTGTCAAATTGCTCATACATTGAGAACATAGGCTGCATAACCGCTATTATCATTCCTCCCACTACGACGGCTAAAACGATTATAATTATAGGCTCTATGGCTGCTGTCAGCGACTGGGTTGCAGCCTCCACCTCCTCGTCATAGTAATCGGCAATTTTATTCAGCATATCATCCATACTTCCTGTTTCCTCACCGATTTTCATCATATGAGTAACCAGGGGCGGGAAAATGCCCGATGAATTTATAGGAACAGACAGGGGAACTCCCCTTGCAATCTCCTCCTTAGACTCCATAAGTACCTTCTTAATTACCAGGTTGTCAATGGTTCTTGCGGCAATATCTACTGCTTCTATCAGTGGTATGCCTGCAGTTATCAGAGTGCTGAGTGTCCTGGTAATTCTTGCACTATTGGTCTTAATATTCATTTTCCCGATTATAGGAAGCTTAAGTGCCAGAGTCGCAATGAATATTTTTCCTTTAAAGGTACTGACAAAGGAAATCCATCCAATGACGATTAAAACTATTATAAGTAGGATTAAATACCATTTTGTCAAAAAGAAATCACTAATGCCCATGATGGTCAAGGTAATGGCCGGCAGTTCCATATTCATATCGGCAAACATATCCATGAATTTGGGAATAACCACGGTAATCATAAGAACAATGACACCTACGGAAATAAGACAAAGTGATGCAGGATAAACCATTGCCTTCCTGATCAACGCACGAAGCTTGGCCTCCTTCTCAAAATGAACTGCCATACGCTCTAATGCCACCTCAAGACTGCCGGATGCCTCTCCCGCATCCACCATATTCACCAATATGGGCGGAAATATCTTTCCTTGATTTCTCATGGCATCAGAAAGCTTCTCACCCTTTTGTACCATAATCTGTGTGCTTGCAATGGCTTTTCTTAGAGTCCTGTTTTCAGTCTGTTTTTCAAGCATATCGAGTGCCAATACAATAGGTATTCCGGCATTTAGAAGTGTATAGAACTGTCTGGTAAATACGCTTAGGTCCCTTAGTCTGACCGGGTTATTAATCTTAATATTAATATCCTTATTTAATATCCCCAGTTCCTTAATAGTGACAGGATAAAGTCCCTCTGCCTTCAGGGTATGAAACACTCTTTCTTCGTCCGGTGCTTCCATCTTTCCCTTTATTTCTTTACCGTTAATATCTATAGCAATATATGAATATCCGGCCAACTCATTATCCTCCCATATGAAATGGTGTTAATTTAGCTTGCGTTCCATGGTCGTCATATCCTGAGCAAAGGATATAGCCTGTTCCTTAACAATCTTTCCGGAGTTATATAAATCAAGGATTGCATCATCCATGGTCTGCATACCCATCTTTCTGTTGGTCTGAATAAATGAAGCTATCTGATGATTCTTTCCCTCTCTTATCAGATTTCGAATTGCGGGTGTAGTCAGCATAACCTCGAAGGCTGCCACCCTTCCTGCCTCATCGATAGTCGGTATAAGCTGTTGTGATATTACTCCCTCCAGTACAGAGGCCAGCTGAATTCTGATCTGCTGCTGTTGATGGGGAGGGAATACTTCTATAATTCTGTCCACGGTGTTTACGGCACCGATGGTATGTAAGGTCGATAATACAAGATGGCCAGTCTCTGCTGCCGTCAATGCTATTTCAATGGTTTCGAGGTCTCTCATCTCACCCACGAGTATAACATCGGGGTCCTCTCTTAATATCACCCTGAGGGCATTGGAAAAGGATAAAGAGTCCAGACCGATTTCTCTTTGGTTAACGATAGAGGATTTATGTCTATGTAAATATTCTATAGGATCCTCCAAGGTTATTATATGAACATTATGATTGGTATTAATTATGTCAATCATGGAGGCTAATGTGGTACTCTTACCGCTTCCTGTCGGTCCCGTTACCAATACCATGCCTCTCTTTTTTCTGGTAAGCCCGATTACTGACGAAGGAATACCCAATACGTCAGGGCTTGGAATAACCGTATTAATAAGTCTGATAGCCGCCGCCCAGGAGCCCCTCTGCTTAAATATATTTACCCTATATCTTCCGAAGGAAGCTATGGAATAAGCGAAGTCTATCTCTCCGTTGTTTAACAGAGTATTCTTCATTCTCTCCGGAACCATAGGCATTAGCAGTTTCTCGGTATCATCCGGAGACAAAGCAGGATAGAGTAAGTCATCAAGATTACCATGAATCCTGCACTTTGGAGACACACCAACCGTAATATGAAGATCGGATGCTTTTCTTTGGTGCGCTTCCTTTAACAGGTCGTCTATTGTAAAATCCATTGAAACCTCCATATATTGTGTTAATTTTCATTCAATATACAATATCGTCATTACTTAATAAAAACTTAATAGTTTTATAAATAAACTTTCATAATTAGTCATATTTGTAACTATTCGTCTATGGATATCCTGACCAATTCTTCCACAGATGTGATGCCTTTCATGACAAGCTCAACAGCACGGGTACGAAGCGGCTGCATACCCTCAGATTCGGCAATTTCGGCGATTGCGTCCGTCGGCCACTTCTTTCTGATGGCCTCCTTAATTCTTACGGAGGTCTCCATTATTTCGTACACACCGATTCTCCCTATATAACCTGTATCATTGCATTTTATACATCCTACCGGTTGGTATACCTTTAGAGGCTTTGAGGACGGATAACCCAGTATATGCTTTTCGGTATCGGTAGCCTCTATATACTTCTTACAGTCCGGACACAGCCTTCTGACCAACCGCTGGGCTATGATACCTGCCAGTGATTCGGACAACAGATAAGGCTCCACACCCATATCCGTCATTCTGGTAACGGTTCCCGCCGCCGAATTGGTATGGATTGTACTTGCAACCAGATGTCCCGTAATCGAAGCCTTTACCGCTATCTCGGCGGTCTCCTGGTCTCTTATCTCACCGATTATGATGACATCAGGGTCCTGTCGTAATATTGAACGCAGAGCGGTTGCAAATGTCAAATTCACCTTCTCGTTGACCTGTACCTGATTTATACCGGGTATATATGCCTCAACAGGATCCTCGATGGTGAGCAAATTAATACCGTCCTTATTAAGAGATGTCAGAATTGTATATAACGTGGTGGACTTACCGCTTCCTGTAGGTCCGGTTATCAGGATGATACCGTGGGGCTGAGATATCATTCTGTCAAACTTGACCAGCTCTTCCTCTGTAAATCCAAGCTCTCTCTTATCTCTGGTAAATCCACTCTTTGTTGCGATACGCATAACTGCCTTTTCACCATATACCGTCGGTAAAATCGAGGTACGGATGTCATAATCCACCCTTCCGACAGTCAGGCTGATTCGTCCGTCCTGGGGCTTTCTCTTCTCCGATATGTCCATGCCTGACAGAATCTTTACCCTTGCGATAATCGCCGGCATAAGCTCAATATTATATCTTCTTCCCTTATCCAATACACCGTCCACACGATACCTGACTCTGATATCATCAGGCAACGGTTCAATATGAATATCACTGGCCCGACGTCTTATGCCCTGCTCGATAATAGAGCGGACTAAAACAACAATCGGAGCATTATCCAATTCCTCAGCTATCGCCTCCTGCGACGGCTGTTCTGTCTTAATAAGGCTGTCCCTTTCCTGGGTATATCTTTGTGCAACCTTAAGGGCTTCGACGTTACCGTAATATTTATCTATGGCAGCAGCCACATCCTGTGATGTGGAAACCGCAGGTTCTACCTGAAGGTTGGTTATAATCGCAATATCGTCAATTGCCACGAAATCCAAAGGATTGGCCATCGCCACCCTAAGGATATTCGGATACCCCTTCTTGAATTCAAAGGGCATAACCAAATGCTTTCTCAGTATTTCCTCTCCCACAAGCTTTATTATGTCATCATCGATAAGCCTATCAGACAATTTAATATAATCGATATTCAACTGCCTATGTAACGCCGTGGCTATCTCGGTCTCAGTGGTGTATCCCAGGTCAATCAAAGTCTCTCCAAGCTTCTGACCCTTCTCATTCTGAACCGCCAATGCCGTATCCAACTGCTCCTGGTTTATGATTTTTGCATCAATTAATATGTCCCCGAGCCTTTTCTTTTTATGGATGAATTCCATCTGGTATCTCCCACCTTTTATTTAATTTGATTATATAACAAATTATTCAAAATTACAATATTTTTTACCAATTAAATTATTTTTATTTTATTATTAGACAATTTGGGTACTAATGCCCACTATATTTTACAACAATTGGGCCTCTCGGAGTCTTATAGTCCAACTACCAATCATTTTCTCTGAATTTGCTTGCAAATTGAATATTAAAATTTTATAATATAATAAATATAGTCGAATTTACTCATAATATTTATTATATTATATATAAATTTATGATACAAGGAGGTTTGGTCTTGAATCTTCCTTTTCTGTTCTCTATAAGCTTCAGTGTTGCCAGCGCTATATATATCTTCCTTGGTATATATGTGTTATATTTAGATGCCCAAAAAATAACCAACAGATTATTCTTCGCATTGGCAATGTCAGTGAGCATCTGGTCATTCGGCTTCAGCATGGCCATTGCAACAGACACGTTAGCAAAGGTGCTGTTCTGGCGTCGCTTCGCAGCGCTGGGTTTTGGTGCTTTCTTTTCTATAATGCTTCACTTCTTTATTGAATTTACCGGTCATTCGGCATCAAGATGCAGAAACAGGTTTTATCCCTTATTATATCTGCCAACTCTTATCATTTACCTTGGCTTTACATATTTCCCAAAGCTTAACCCTAAGCAGTATAACATGGTATATACGGAAGCCGGATGGACTAACATTGCCGCAAACAACCTTTGGGATGTATTTTATATATTATTTTATCTGTCATACTTCTTGACTTCTATTTTCCTGTTATGGAAATGGGGAAAAAGCAGCAACAGCCCTAGGGATAAAAGGAGCTCCAAAATTATAATATACAGCTTTTTATTCACTCTTTTTATCGGCGCTCTTACCGATACCTTCTCCAATTTATTGTTTTCAATAGACATTCCGCAACTGGCACCTATATTTATTGTATTTCCTTCCATAGTTATATATTATACCATCAGAAAATATGGCTTATTGAATCCCGAGCATATCAATGACGATGCAATACTAATGTCTGACCAGATTCGGGGCAGGGTCTCCAACTACATATCGGCAGCCTTTCTTTTCGCTGCGATGGTGAACTTAACTGCCAACAGGTTCTTTTCCGTTGATAATAAACCGGGTTTTACCATAGCGGTTACAGTCATGTTCGCTTTAATATCCGTCGCTATTCAGCTCATTCACAGATTTATAAAAAGCAAAACCATTAAGGATATAATAATTGCAGCTATATTCTCTTTGATTGTACCGATATTAATATTCAGATTTTTTGATTCGGCCGGTACCACAGTCTGGGCATTTCCGTTTACCCTTTTAATTGTATCGACAATTTTTGATAGTAACTTTATACAGATAATATCCTCGGTATCGATAATATTATCAGCGACGGTAATGTGGATCCTCAAACCCGAAGCAACAACAAATATATCTCATTCGGACCACATGGCACGGGTAGCAATATTCCTATCCGCCATATGGTTTTCCCGTTTTGTAAGTAAAATATTCCAGTCTAAGCTAAAAGAAAATGCCGAGCAAATAGACCTGCAAAAGCTTACCACTGAGATATCCACGGAGTTTATAAGTATCAGCGAGCAAAATCTTCAGAAAAAAATAGATACCGCCCTGTCCAATATGGGCGAATTACTGAAGCCGGACCGCATATATATCTATACTTTCGACGAGAGCAGAGACAGCCTGATATGTCAGGATTTATGGAAGGCTAATGATATAATCAACGATAGCAATATTGGTCAGATTATTACCGCCGACGAATATCCCGAATTCATAAAACGAATACAGGTAGGTAATATAATGACTCTTTCTGATATGTCCGGTGCGCCGCCTCTCGTAGGTAATGAGCTTATCAGACTTCTTGGCGCCGCTGACAAGGCATTTATCGTAATGCCCATCATTATTAAGAACAAAGTTTACGGTTTCCTGGGTGTGGACCGTAAAGCCCTGACTAAACCATGGCCTGAAAGACAGCTTGATTTCTTTAGAATCATATCGCTTATATTATCAGCAGCTTATGAGAGGATTCAGCAGGAAAAGGAAATAATCAAACTGGCTTTCTATGATTATCTTACAAAGCTTCCTAACAGATTCCTTTTTAGAGACAGAGTGACACAGATGATAAGCCTATCCGAAAGGACGAATAATACCCTCGCTATTATCTTTCTGAACCTGGACACCTTTAAGGCCATTAATGATACCATCGGAATTGATGGCGGCGACTCTCTCTTAATAAAGCTGGCAGAACAACTGAAAAGAGTCCTTAGAAAGTCCGATTCCATCGCCCGCTTTGGCGGTGATGAATTCTTAATTATGGTATCTAATATATCATCCATAGACATTATTAAGAATGTTGTGGAAAAGATACTGGATATATTCGAGAAGCCCTTTGTTATTAATGAACAGGAGTTTTTCATTTCGGCAAATGCCGGAATCGCTGTGTATCCATATGACGGAAAGGATGCTGACTCTCTCATTAAAAATGCCGATTTAGCCATGTATAAGGCAAAAGAATTGGGAACGAACAGATATATGTTCTGTACGGATGATATGAGGGAAGAAGTCCTCTTAAAGATGAGACTGACAAATAACCTGTTTAGGGTAATCGATAAGCAGGAACTGAAGCTTTACTACCAGCCACAGGTCAGCACAAAGACGGGAAGGATTGTTGGCGCCGAAGCACTCCTTAGATGGTTCCATCCCGATTTAGGATATATAAGGCCGGAATTATTTATACCATTGGCAGAGCAGACAGGTCTAATCGGGTCAATAGGCGAATGGGTGCTTAAAGAAGCCTGCAGACAGTGTAAGGAATGGATAGATAGCGGCATAAGCGATATTCGGATTGCGGTTAATGTATCGTTTCTGCAGCTTAAGCATCCCAAGTTTGTCGACCGCGTCAAACAGATTTTGCAGGAAACGAAGCTGGATGCGAAATATCTGGAGCTTGAGCTTACAGAAAGCACAGCGGTCAGCAATTCCCCCTTTATTATTGACGCACTCCATAGCCTAAAGGAAATGGGAATTGCAATCTCAATCGATGACTTCGGCAAGGAGTATTCATCCCTCAGCAGACTGTCGACCATGCCAATCGACAATATTAAATTGGACATGCAATTCATACAGAGTATACATAAGAGCGATAAGGAAAACGCCATAATAAAAAGCATTATAGAGCTTTCGCATATACTCGGACTTAATGTAGTTGCCGAGGGTGTTGAAACAGAGTCTCAGCTTGAATTCCTTAAGGAGCATGGCAGCGATATTATTCAAGGCTACTTCTTATATCATCCTGTTCCGGCAGATGAATTTGAAAACATACTTAAATATGGACTACCGCCGGCATAGCATATGCACGGCTGTAGTCCATTTAATTTAATTTATATTATTCGAAGCACTCGCGGAGCTTTCTCAGTGCCTTTTTTTCTATACGGCTGACATAGCTTCTGGAAATACCCAGCTTATTGGCAATTTCCCTCTGCGTTACTTCCTTTTTCTGAATCAGCCCATAACGTAATGATATGATTTCACGCTCTCTATCCGTTAATACCCTATCGATAACACTATATAATTTCTTAATATCCTCTTCCAGAACTATCCTTTCAACTATATCAGTATCAGTTTCCTCGATGATATCCAAAAGATTTATTTCATTACCCTCTTTATCTGAGCCGATGGGGTCATATAGATATATCTCCTTATTTAAACGCTTATTGCTTCTTAAGAGCATAAGTAACTCGTTGTCGATACATCTTGAAGCATATGTCGCCAGACGAATTCCCTTCTCATCATCAAAGGTATCGATTGCCTTAATCAGTCCGATTGTTCCGACCGAAATCAAATCATCCGTTTCTTTATCTACCATGTTGTACTTCTTTACTATATGAGCAACTAATCTTAAATTGTGTTCTATCAGTTTATTCCTGGCTTCCTTATCTCCGGCTTTGCATCGTATCAGATAGTCGGCCTCATCCTTTGTGCTTAACGGCTTCGGAAATGACTTCACTAAGATAAGCACCCTCAATGCTTAATGATTCATATACATCATATGAAAATCAATGACATAAAGTGCCTATCCCTCGTAAAAAAGGACAAAAACATCATATAAAAGTACAAAGTACATAGCTTATCGCCATTTTTATTCTTTTCTTCTTAGGATATCATAGGGGAAAAGCTTTTCTCCTATATCGATATTTATATTCTGCTTAGGATGGGGACAGCTTTCCATATCATTTCCCTCATCGTCCGTAATCCTGATAACATTTGCTTTTATTACTTTCCCTCCCGGTCTGATAACCTCTATTTCTTCACCGACAGAGAATTTATTCTTCTGTTCAAGATTATACAGTCCGTCTCTTTCTCCTTTGATTGTTCCCAGATAGGTATAGGCCTTCTCATAGGTGTTGTGATCATAAATCTGATCCTTATGGGTAGGCTTACCAAAGAAGAATCCGGTCGTAAATTGTCTGTTTACCCCTTTACTCAGTTCCGCCTTGTACAAAGGCTTGTTCCTCTCATAAAGCTGAGGATCACAGAAATAATCGTCTATGGCCTTTCTGTAGGTTCCGGCTACGGTTGCCACATATAAAGCCGTCTTCATCCTTCCTTCGACCTTAAGACTGTTAATACCGGCATTTATCATCTCCGGTATATATTCTACCATACATAAGTCCTTGGAATTGAATATATATGTTCCTCTTTCGTTCTCCTCGATCGGAAGATATTCCCCCAGCCTGGTTTCTTCAACGAGATGGTATTTCCATCGGCAGGAATGAGTACACTCCCCCAGATTAGCATCCCTTCCGGTAAAATAATTACTTAAAAGACATCTGCCGGAGTAGGCTATGCACATGGCACCATGTACAAAGGTTTCTATCTCCATGTCCTCCGGAATATTTGCCCTAAGCTCTGCTATCTCATTCATAGACAGCTCCCTGGCGGATACGACTCTGGTCGCTCCAAGATTGTACCAGAATCTATAGGTGGCATAATTGGTGTTGTTCGCCTGGGTGCTTATATGAATATCGATATCGGGGGCCTCCTCTTTAGCTATGGTAAACACCCCGGGATCGGATATTATAAAGGCATCCGGTCTGTCCTTTCCAAAGGACATAAGCTCCCGAAAATACTTTCTGATTCCCTCAAGGTCCTGATTATGGGCAGTTATATTAGCCGTAACGTATACCTTTTTGCCATGACTATGAGCAAAGGATATCCCTTTTCTCATATCTTCCATAGAGAAATTCTTAGCCTTTGCCCTTAATCCGTACATATCTCCTCCGATATATATGGCATCCGCTCCATACATAACGGCTATCTCAAGAGTCTCCGGATTACCTGCCGGTATCAGAAGCTCCGGTTTTTTTATATTAGAATTCATATTGTTCACCCTTCCTGTGACTAAGCGCTATTCCGTCTCCTACAGGCAGAATCAGCGTTTCCAGTTCATCCATATGTGTAATCGCATATAGATACTCTCTCATCCTCGTATGGATGGTTCTGTCTCTTCTTGTAATGCTGTATCTGGAATTAATTACCGTGCCGTCCTGAAGTACATTATCCGTTACAAGAAGACCTCCGATTTCTATTAATTCCATCAGCTTTGGAAGAAAATTCATGTACTGAGCCTTGGCAGCATCGAGAAAAATAAAATCATATTTTTCCTTTGCCTCTGCCAGCTCTGCCAATACTACGGAGGCCTCACCCTCTATCAATGTGATTTTATCCCTATGGGGAAATCTCTCACTTTTCAAGTTCTTTCTGGCCTCTACCAAACGCATAGGTACCTTCTCAATGGTAGTAATACTGCAGTCCTTTGATACATACTCACTCATAAAGAGGGCGGAAAAGCCTATGGCTGTCCCGACCTCTAAAATACGCTTTGGCTGTAATATGCTTAGTAAAAAGCGGATTACTCCCTGAGCCTCCTTCTTGATAATGGGAACATTAATATTCTTAGCTTCGTTTTCCAGCTCCATTAGCCACGGAGGAAGCTCCTTATCCAGAGAGCTGATATATGCTACGATTCTATCTTCTGAAATCATTATGCTTCGAATCCTTTACTATTGGTTGTTCTCAGTATCTATATCTTCATCCTGCACCTCGGATTTTGAATAATCCGTTATGATATCAAGTATCTCATCATATGTCATGGAAGAATTGACTCTGTATGTCCCGGGCATGATAACTTTATTCTGAAGCTTCGTCTTGAAATAAAATGAATACTTATCTACGATTACACGGTTTAACTCCAGCTTACCGGCTACATCCATTGAGGATTCACCCTTGTTAATCTTAATGGGTATGTCCCTACCCGGATCCTCATCCACCGAAACGGGGCCATATAGCCGATAAGCGAAGTTAAAAGCCGTACGACTCCCATAGATTACCAGAATAATAACCAATACGAAGAAAATTATATTCAAAAGCAATCTAAGAATAAAGCTCGATATTTTTAAGGTTATTTTTATAGTTGTTGACGACGATGCCATATCGTTTTCTCCTAACATATAAGATAAATGGATTTATCTCTATACCTCCATAATAATCGGAAGTATCATAGGGTTCCTCTTAGTCTTCTTCCAAATAAAATCGTTTAAGGAATCCTTAATCTCCATCTTCAGTTTGTTCCAATCGACGTAGGACTTGGTCAGGCATTTATCCAGGGCCTTTTCTACTACTTCTCTTGCCTCCTCCATCAGATTCTCAGATTCCCTTACATATACAAAACCTCTCGATACAATATCGGGCCCGGCTATAACCTGGTTACTGCCCTTCTCAAGAGATATTACTACAATTAACAGTCCGTTCTCTGAAAGCATCTGGCGGTCGCGAAGTACGATATTACCTACATCGCCAACCCCAAGTCCGTCTACAAGGATACCCTGTGCCGTAACCTCATCGGTTACCATTGCCTTTTCCTCTGTTATGGTCAGAACGTCTCCCGAGGATAATAGGAGTATATTTTCCTTCGGCACTCCCATTAATTGGGCAAGCTCTGCATGTCGAATTAAATGCCTGTACTCCCCATGGACGGGTATTGCGTATTTCGGCTTGGTCAAAGCATATATGAGTTTTATCTCCTCCTGACAGGCATGACCCGATACATGAGTATCCTGATAAATAACCTTTGCTCCCTTCATGGACAGCTCGTTTATTACTCTGGATACCGACTTCTCATTGCCGGGAATAGGAGTAGCGCTTAGAATTACCACATCCCCCGGCTTAATTGTTATCTTCTTATGAATCGAAGCCGCCATCCTGGATAAAGCAGCCATGGTTTCACCCTGGCTTCCTGTGGTAATCATTACTATCTGCTCATCACTGTAATTCTTCATCTGCTCGACATCTATCAGCACCCCGTCGGGTATTTTAATATATCCAAGCTCTGAGGCGGTAGTAACTATGTTGACCATACTACGGCCTTCAATTACCACCTTTCTTCCGTACTTAACAGCTGCATTGACAATTTGCTGGACTCGGTCCACATTCGAGGCAAAGGTTGCCACGATAATCCTCTGTCTATGATAATCAGTGAAAATACTGTCGAAGGTCTTCCCTACGGAGCTTTCTGACATGGTATATCCCGGACGTTCCGAATTGGTGCTGTCACACATAAGAGCCAGTACACCCTTCTTACCAATCTCTCCTATCCTTTGCAGATCGATAGGGGAACCGAACACAGGCGTGAAATCCACCTTAAAATCTCCGGTGTGAAATATTGTTCCTGCCGGTGTAAAGATTGCTAATGCGGCTGCATCGGCTATACTATGGTTGGTCCTGACAAACTCAATTCTAAAGCATCCGAGATTTATGGATTGACCGTATCTGATAACCTTACGCTTTGTTCCTTTCAGCAGATTATGCTCTTTAAGTTTATTCTCAATTATTGCAATGGTGAGTTTGGTTCCATATACGGGTACATTTATTTCCTTTAAAATATATGGTAATGCACCGATATGGTCCTCATGGCCGTGTGTTATCACGAAGCCCTTAACCTTTTCAATATTTTCCTTAAGATAAGTCACATCGGGAATAATAAAATCTATTCCCAGCATATCATCCTCTGGAAATGATAATCCGCAATCTATTACGACTATTGTATCCTCATATTCGATTGCGGTAATGTTCATACCGATTTTTTCAAGTCCCCCGAGGGGAATAATCTTCAATCCCTGTAAATTGGTATCACCGTTCTTTTCTGTTGAGCCGTTGCTGCTCATTAATTTGGCCAGGCTCTTTGGCTTTCTGTTGATAGTCTCCTTTTCATTTGTGCCGGACTTTATAGTTCTCTTAGCTGTGTTTGCAGTATTTTTGTTTAATACTGCCGTTGTTTCCTTTCTTTCCAAATATTGCACCTCCAATGGTATTATGTATGAATTTATCCATTATCTAAGTGCATGATATGTGAATTAGATTATTTGCCATTTCTATTTATGCATTTTTTGCAATGTCCATACAGCTTGACTTCGTGATCCAATACCTCAAATCCAAGAGTTTCTTCGATTCGCTCCTCTAAAGTCTCCAGTAGGTCATCCTGAAAAGCATAAATATTCCCACATTCAAGACATATTAAATGATGATGGTGGTGGCTGTTATCCTCTAGACTCTTAGCCGCAATTTCATATCTTACATAACCATCATCCAAATTGAGTTTATCAATAAGGTTTAATTCCGATAACAGTTGAATTGTCCGATATACAGTAGCCAGACCAATATCCGGGTATTCACTTCTGACATGATCATATATTTCTTCGGCTGTCAGATGCTTGCCCGGCCTATTGCTCAGTACTTCCAAAATAGCAATTCTCTGGTTCGTTACCTTAAGTCCGTTCGTCTTAAGTAAAGCCTTGAATTGTTCTTGTTTATTAGGCATATCATCACCAATCTTATCTAATCTATATCAATGCATTTAATAAAGTTCTATATCATCTATTAATTGTTTAAAAATTTCTGCTGCCATTGTAAACTCCTCTTCGTCGTCTACAATGTCATATATTGCTTCCAAATCCGTGGGCTCCGATACATCCTTAAGAATCAAAGCCTCCTCTTCATCCGTGTCCGTTGTACTCACCAATAAATAATCAACGCCTCCAAGCCTAGTCTGTTCTATTACCTGAAACACGACTTCCTCATTGTCGTCTGTTATAAAAACCACTTCATTCGGTCTGTTTTCCATAAAATACTCAAACCCTTCCATTCTCTATTCATTCTTATTTCTTAACTCTGTATTATATAGCATATCCAGATATCCCTGAAGAATGAATACTGCCGCAATCCTGTCAATAATATGCGATTTCTGCCTGTTATCCAATCCTCCCTCTGAAAGAGCATTGCTTGCAGCTACGGTTGTCAGCCGTTCATCCCATAGTATTACCTCCAAATTAGTCCGTCTACGAAGAATATCTGCAAAATCTTCGGATTTAGCGGCCCTCTCACCAATTGTGTTATTCATATGCTTCGGATAGCCAACGACAATTTTAGATACATTATACTCCTCGATAAGCTCATCGATTCTAGCTAAGGTCCTTCTAAGCTGGTTTTCCTTTTTTCTTCGTATGACTTCAATTCCTTGTGCGGTTAATAGAAGCTGATCGCTTATCGCTACACCTACAGTTACGGAACCATAGTCAAGTCCCATGATTCTCATCTATAATCTCCTTATTTTTTTTTGCATCTAATTGAACACATTATCAATATAATAACGCAAAAGCTCCTCGATTATCTCGTCTCTCTCCACCCTCATAATCAGGCTTCTGGCCCCTTTATGGCTCGTTATGTATGTTGGATCCCCAGACATTACATACCCTACGATTTGATTCACAGGATTATATCCCTTCTCTGTTAATGCCGAATACACTTGACGAATAACATCCGATACAATATCTTCTGTGTCCTTTTGCACCTTGAAATACTGTGTATTATTAAACTTGCGCATAGAATCACTTCCTTCCCCTATCAGGGTAATAAATCCTAATTTAACAAATCTTCTCAATATCTATTATATTAATATATCTAAGAGAAAAATTCAATTAGATTATTTCCCATCTACAATACGGTTGCATATAACTATAGTATTTCACCTAATAATACTTCATCGGTAAGATACCCATCAACCCTTACCCCGATTATCCTATTAATCAGATTCTCCTTGGATAAAACAGCAATCTTTAGGTATCTTTCGTTATGACCTATCAGGTATTTTTGCCCCTTAATTATAACTTCTTCTTCAATTAGTATTTTCTCTATTCTGCCCAAAAACATGTCCTTATAATCCTTTGACATCCGATTGGCAGTCACAGTCAGTACATTACTTCTTTGATGTTTAGTATCCTCCGGAATCTGGTCAGGCATTTTGGCCGCCTTAGTGCCGGCTCTTTTAGAGTACTTAAATACATGGATGGAGGAAAATCCGATACTCTTAACAAACTCTAAGGTTTCCTCGAACTCCGTATCGGTTTCACCGGGAAAGCCGACAATGACATCGGTTGTAAATGCAGGATTATCAAAATACTTCCTAATGAGGCTTACCTTATCCATATATTCCTCGGCAGAATATCTGCGATTCATTCTTTGAAGCACCGTATTACTGCCGCTTTGTAAAGACAGATGAAAATGAGGGCAAAACTGCTCAACCAAGGCAATCTCCTTAACAAAATCCTCGTTTATAATCATAGGCTCCAAAGAACCCAACCTAATCCTTTCAATACCCGGTATTTTCCCTATGGCTTTAATTAATGATGCCAGGGGCATGACCCGGTGTACCTCTTTTTCTTCGACCGGCCTGTCTGTCCCATAGGACGAAATATGAATTCCTGTGAGAACGACCTCCTTGTAGCCGGATTTCGAAAGTCTTGTTATCTCATTAAGTATTTCCTTCTCATTCCTGCTTCTTACCCTTCCTCTGACATAGGGAATAATACAGTAGGAGCAGAATCTGTTACAGCCATCCTGTATCTTTATAAAAGCCCTGGTCTTTTCAGTGGCAGATATAATCGACAGCTCTTCATATTCCTTCTCCGCACCGATATCCACAACAATATTGGTATCAATATCCTTTTGTAAGCTGTAGCTTTCTATAAGCCTGATTATTTCCGATTTTCTATTATTTCCAACCACCAGATCCACGCTGCTGTCCTTTAGAAGTTCTTCCTCAGCCGCCTGAACATAGCATCCTACTGCCACTATTATAGCATTGGGATTTCTTTTTTTGGCCTGATGAAGCATCTGACGGGATTTTCTGTCCGCAATATTAGTTACTGTACAGGTATTCACCACATATACATCGGCAATATCTTTAAAATCCACAACCCCATAGCCTGCGGCTTCAAACATTCCCCTTATTGCCTCTGTCTCATAGGAATTCACCTTACAGCCTAAGGTTAAAAATGCTGCCGTTCTAATCATTCCACAATTTCCTTTCTGATTCGGTACCCGGTACCGTTATGTCAATTCTATCTGCTACCTATACAACTTTTCCTTCTTTTTTTATGTACTTTGCATATTGACTTTTAAAATGTTAAAATATAGTATATACATATATCGTATAAAGGAGGAAGATGTTCTATGAAGACAGTTAAAATATCTTTAAATTCAATTGATAAGGTAAAAGCTTTCGTTAATGATGTTACAAAATTTAATTCTGATTTTGATTTGGTTTCAGGTAGATATGTAATAGATGCAAAATCAATTATGGGTATCTTCAGCCTTGATTTATCCAAGACAATAGATTTAAACATCCACGGTGAGGAGAATCTTGAGGAGATTCTTACAACACTGAAACCATATATCGTTGACTAACGTGAATTACCTTGAGCTGCCAATGGCAGCTCTTTTTATTGAATAGGACAGTTCGTCCTATTCAATATCTATTACTGAAGCGGTCTCAATAGCCGTCATAACCATCTCGTCAATCTTATCCTCCAGCCTTCTTTCGGAATTTCTGATTGCCTTAAGGTTGGGCTTTGTTACGGGATGCTTTGCCACGAATATAGTGCAGCAGTCCTCAAAAGGCTGTATCGAAGTCTCATAGGTATCTATTCTTTCCGAAATCTCTACTATATCCTTCTTGTCAAATGCTATTAAGGGTCTGTACACAGGGATTGTACACACCTCATTGGTAGATGCGAGGCTCTGCATGGTTTGACTGGCCACCTGTCCGATACTTTCTCCCGTTACGAGTCCCAGACAATTCTCCTGCTCAGCCAGCTTCTCAGCTATTCGCATCATATATCTTCGCATAATTATTGTAAGCTCGTCATGGGGGCATTTATCATAGATATACAGCTGTATGTCCGTGAAATTCACTACGAAAAGCTTCATCTTTCCGGTATACATGGACAGCTTCTTAGCCAAATCCACAACCTTCTGTTTTGCTCTTTCGCTGGTATATGGTGGAGCATGAAAATATACAGCCGCCATGGACACTCCACGTTTGGAAATCATATATCCGGCTACGGGGCTGTCAATTCCTCCCGATAATAAAAGCATTGCCTTTCCGTTGGTACCTACGGGCATACCTCCCGGTCCTTCAATAACTATGGAGTATACATAGGACTTAGTGCGAACCTCCACATTAATTCGTACTTCGGGTTTATGAACATCCACCTTAAGCTCCGGGAATCTCCTAAGCAGATATGCTCCCATATTGCTGCAAATCTCCGGAGAAGTTAAGGGATAATTCTTATCGGCACGTTTTGCCATTACCTTAAACGTAAAATTTCTATCGGGATACATAGCCTCCACATAGTCACCAACACCCTTTGTCAGGCTATCCCAGTCGGAGCTACCAATCACAACAACCGGGCATATGGATGATATGCCGAATACCCTCTGAAGCGCCTGTACGGTCTCTTCATAATCATAACCATCCGGACATTCAACGAATATCCTTCCCTGCTCCTTAGTCACTCTATAGTCACCTAGGGGCCTTAATACACCTGCAATTCTGTCACGAAGTGCATTTTCAAACAAATAACGGTTATTGCCCTTTAAACCGATTTCTGCATACTTTATTAAAAAAGCCTTATACATTTGTCACCTTGACCTTTCGTTTATCCTGCTGTTTATTTTCTTATATATCTTCTTAAGTAAGGCAAAATATCCTTAATCTGATTTATTGTATAATCCAGTTCTTCCTGTGTAGTCATCTCTGATAATGATATCCGTAAAGTGGATTCCATTAAATCCTTAGGAATTCCGATTGCCGTAAGAGTGGGGCTTTGATGTGTATTATGGGAGCTGCAGGCCGAGCCTGACGATACATATACTCCTCTTTCCTCCAGTGCATGGAGAAGCACCTCACCTCGTACTCCTTTAAAACTTACGGATATTATATGAGGTGCGGTTTGTTTAATAAGCTCCATTGAAGGCTCTTTGGCACATTCCTCGGGAAGACCGTTTACCGTAACCCCGTCCAGTTTAATAATTTCCTTTATAAAATTTAGCTTAAGCTCATACATCTTGTGAACCTTTTGCTCAAGGTTCTGATGAAGCTCCTCTGCCGCCTGTCCCAATCCTGCAATGGCAGGTACATTCTCTGTTCCTGATCTTAAACCTCTTTGGTGTCCCCCGCCGAAAACTATGGGCTTAAGCCGTACACCATCATTTACATATAGGGCTCCGATTCCCTTCGGTCCGTGTATTTTATGTCCGCTTATTGAAAGAATATCTATTCCCATTCTCTTCGGATAGATTCTATATTTTCCATAAGCCTGAATACAGTCCACATGAAGAATTATATCCTTCTTAATGGCTTTTATCTGTTCTGAGATTTCTTCTATATCCTGAACAGCACCAATCTCATTGTTCACATACATCACTGATACAATAATGGTCTCATCATTTATTAAATTATACAGCTTGTCCTTCAATATCTTACCGCTGTTATCCACAGGAACAAAATCAGTCTTATAACCGTTTTCTTCGAGGAAGAGAAGCGGCTGATGCACCGATGGGTGCTCTATTCTTGTGGTAATTATATGCCTTCCCCATCGCTGATACGCCATGGCGGCTCCGATAAGAGCCAAATTGTTGGCCTCAGTACCACCGGAGGTAAATATTATTTCCTTAGGGTCAACCTTAAGGCTGTCTGCGATTTGCTTTGCGGCATTTTTAATATATCTTTCGGCATTTACCCCCATAATATGCATTGAGGAGGGGTTGCCGTAATCCTCACATAACGCCTTAAGCATTATATCCCTTACACCATCGGTTATTTTGGTAGTCGCTGAATTATCTAAATACACATTCATATATAAACATTCCTTAATTTCTAAATTCTAATCATAGAATAACACATCAATACCTATTATTATACAACATAATGAATATGAATTTCCACAAAAATATTAGTAAAGAAGCTCAGTTCTGCTATATTCAAGAAATCGTAATATCCAGTATGGATTAACGCTCGTTTCAATATTGTCGATTGTAACATAGATTCCCAGATGAAGATGAACGTCAAATTGCCCCTTAGTACCCTCCGGACCATAGCCGCTGTCTCCCATAAATCCCAGAAGCTGTCCGGCAACAACCGTATCCCCCTGTTTAAGCTCCGGTGCATAACTGTCCAGATGCGCATAGTAAAAATATCCTCCTGACTTTGAGCGAATACCTATGCGATTACCTCCCTGCTCCAGCCATCCCAGATTTTCCACTACTCCATCGGTTATACTGATTATGGGAAAATAGCCGGGAAGATTATTGCCTGCAACAATATCCGTACCCTCATGACCCCGATAACCTCCATAGCTTCTGAGGGCAAGCCAGCTGTCCTCATATGATATTCTATGGGCATCCCTTCCCATGTTAGGAACCGGAAAATATTCAATGTCAGCAAATATCGCCCTGTAACAGTTATAGAGCTCCTGATACTTCTTTGTCCTTGATACCCTCCCTATTCCCCTTAGGAAATTGCTTTTATCAGGTACCCTACCTTTAATCATATCGTAGTCAGACAACATCATTGCAAAGGTCAGATATCCGATTTCATTCATATAGGGATGTTCCTTAAAATCAGGGTTTGACATTATCAAATCATTGGCATAATCCCGTATCCTGTCAAGTTTGGACTTCTTTATTCTAATATTACGAAGTTCATCATAATTAAGCTCTCCTGCAATTACAGCCCTAATCTGAAGCTCATAGCTTATAAGTCTTAGGCAAATACCGCTTACCGTAGCAGACACGGCTATTAAAATTATGCAATAAAGCACCAGCCTCTTGGACCTATGTCTTGTCATATTTCTATCATTCCTCATTCATACGATGTTTCGGTATCTCCTTTGAGATATATGAGAAAAGCATAGAATTTATGACAAATGAGTAATAACCTTGAAAATGCATGACATACCAAAACGGGTGATGTCATGCATTATATACAGGAATTCTAATTTTAATAAGCTTTGCTTAAGAATCAGTTTCCAAAGATAAACTCATGTAAAATACTAATATTCTTAGTTAAATCCGGAATTAATACATCCATTCCCCTTACCTTTACATTATCCGTAAAGGTACCATCAGCAGGAATACGAAGTTGATCTATCTTAGTAGTTCCCATTTCGATAAAGGTACTTAATAGCTTCTCAAAGGTCTTACTGTCTATGTCTGTCTTTATCATCGGCAGCATTTTGAACATCATTGAAGCCAGTTCCATTTCACTCTTAGATTTATATTTTTCAAAGATGGCATTTAAAATTATTCTGTGTCGGTCTGTTCTTCCATAGTCATTGTTATTACCGGTAATAGCCGCTCTTTTACGGATACGGGAATAGCCTAATACCTGATTACCGTTCATCAGCTGTGTTCCCTCCACAACGGTTCTGTACTTTGGTTCGGAGATATAGTTAGTATTTCTTAGATACTTTGCCTCAGAAGCAGTCAGGGTAAGCTCAAGACCACCCATTAAATCGATTATTTTTTCAAAGTTCTCAAAGTTTACCAGTACACTTCCGTCTAAGTGGATATTGAAGTTGAGGGATATAGTCTCGTATAGAAGATCCACATCTCCCTTTTCATATGCCGAATTAAGCTTATTCTCTCTATAACCCGGTATCTGTACCAGAGTATCCCTCATAAGAGATGTAAGTTTTATGGATTTATTATTCTTATTAAGCGTGGCTATTATTATCAAATCCGTTCTGCCTCTTGAAGTACCGGCATCAATAGCCTCCTCACCCAATAAGAGTATATTATAGACTCCCTCTTCTCTTCTTCCGAAGCCCGGATGCTCAGGCCATTCGATGGTATCGGGATCCACCTCAACTGCGTCCGAAGCAATATCCTCCTCGTCCAGATAATCAATATCCTCTATAATATCAGGCTCATTTTCGAAATCCTGTGTCCAGGCATCCCATATCTTACCACCTATATTAATGCCCATCTTTAAAAGGAGACGGTTCCCGGGCTTGGTGAATCCTAGGAAAAAGGCTATCCCTAATAATGACACCAATCCGATGATTACACCTATCTGGATTTTCATCATTCTTGCCCTTTTCTTATCCTTTACCGATACCGTATCAAGACTCTCCAATTCCTCGCTTATCTGCATGGCTAAGGAATTATTGATATCAACTAAGGCCTCATCAATATCGTCTGTGGTAACGGCATCATCTGTCTCGGAAGGCTCATCCTCTTCTGCCGTAACGGCTATCTCGAATTCTTCTTCTATTGAAGCTTCAGATTCGGATTCTTCTGCCTCTTCTGTTGTATCTTCAGCTTCTGATTCTTCTATTGTATCTACAACCTCGGAATCTTTTTCCCCTTCTGCTGTAACTTCTGTCTCGGATTCCTCTTCCTCCTCAATTGCATATACGGCTTCTGATTCCTCCACCTCATTCGTTGTATCGTCAACCTCAGAAGCCACGATTTCTTCGATTAAATCCTCTGTCTCATTATCTTCAATCTCTATATCGTTTAGAACCTTATCGATATTCCGATAAAAATTTTCACGTAACTCAGGATCATTTCCAAAATCAAAATCATCATGCGAATTGCCCTTTGACATAACTCCATCTCCTACCAATTATTAATTATAATCTATCTTAAAATCTTTTCCTGTATCACACGCTCCAAGAACCGATACACTCTGATTGTCGATGATATGCTGAGCTTTTCATCTATGGTATGAACGCGGAACATATCAGGCCCTATTGAGACTATATCAATACCGGGCATCTTCTCAGCTATGAGTCCACATTCCAGTCCTGCATGAATCGCTTCGACCTTCATTTCCTTGCCATGTATTTCCTTATAAATTCTCTGCAGATGTTCTCTCAGCTTGGATTCCTTTTTGAATTCCCAGGCAGGGTACTCAGAACGGACAATATATTCTCCCCCTAAGAAATCAGCCATATATTTTAATCTGTTACTTATATAATGCTTGTAACTGCTTTTAGAACTTCTGACTGAATTGCATATAACCGCCTGATCCTCCTCAATACGGAAGATGCCCAGGTTTAATGAGCTTTCGACGAGTCCTTCTATATCCGAGCTCATCACCTGTACTCCATAGGGTATCTGAACCAGTAGGAACAACAGTTTCTCAAAGGACACCGGATGAAGGGGATTACAATTATCCTCACCCTTATCCTCAATAGAATACTCTAAATCCGGCTCACTGCTTTCTAATTCCTTCTTATATATTTGCATGATTTCATCGATACTTTTACTTACACTTTTGAAATCCTCCGGGTCAATAACCAGCTCCGCAAATGCTTCACGAGGTATGACATTGTCCTTATAACCACCCTCCATGTGAATAACGCCGAATGAATTGTTTTCTCTTAAATCAAACAGCAGTCGTGCCATAAGCTTATTGGCATTGGTACGGTTATGAATTATATCCATACCCGAATGTCCACCCTTTAAGCCGCCTATGTTGATTTTAATTATCTTTCCGCCTTCCTCCACACGCTTCAGCGGAAGGGTACAGGTTCCGGTTAATCCCCCAGCACAGCTTGCAAGCAAATACCCTTCTTCCTCCGAATCCAAATTAATCATATATTCGGATTTTAAGCCGGAAAGATCAAGTGCCTTAGCACCGTTCATTCCAACCTCTTCATCAGTGGTAATCACAGCCTCAATCCGTGGATGCTTCAGTTCCTCGTCTGACAGCAAAGCTAAAATATATGCCACTGCTATCCCATTGTCTGCACCAAGGGTGGTACCGTCCGCACATAGGAAATCACCGTCCACCAGAAGCTTTATTCCGTCCTTAAGAAAATCATGGGTATGTTCCTTACGCTTTTCGCAGACCATATCCATATGGCCCTGAAGCATAATAGAAGGCTCATTCTCATAACCGGGGGTGGCTTCTTTGATGATAATAACATTGTTTGCTGAATCTCTATTATACACGAATCCCTTGGACTTTGCAAAGCTTACCAGGTATTCACTAATTTCTCCTTCGTTTCCCGAGCCTCTCGGAATCTCTGAAATTTCACTGAAGTACTTAAATATTCCTTTGTAATCAATCTTTTCCAGATATTTATTCATATATCATGCCCTTCCTTCCTCTAATAGACGATATTATCAATCAAGGGGTTCATATTAGTTCTTAAAGCTATGAATCGGGGCTGGAATTCTGCCTCCACGGTTAATGAAGTTGTCGCAGGCAAAGTCATTAACCCTCATAATCGGTGCATGACCCAGCAATCCACCGAACTCCACTCTTTCGCCGACATTCTTTCCTATTACGGGGATAATCCTTACGGCGGTTGTCTTCTGATTAACCATGCCTATGGCCATCTCATCGGCTATAATTCCTGATATTGTGCTTGCCTTTGTATCTCCCGGAATGGCAATCATATCGAGTCCTACGGAGCATACACAGGTCATAGCCTCCAGCTTTTCCAGGGTTAATGCCCCGGCCTCAACGGCATTTATCATGCCCTGGTCCTCGCTGACAGGAATAAATGCACCGCTTAAGCCTCCGACAAATGATGAAGCCATGACTCCTCCCTTTTTAACCTGGTCATTTAAGAGAGCAAGGGCAGCAGTTGTACCCGGAGCACCGGCATACTCCAGACCGATTTCCTCTAAGATATCTGCAATACTGTCTCCTACCGCCGGAGTAGGTGCCAGACTAAGATCCACGATGCCAAAGGGTACACCAAGTATCTTTGAAGATTCCTGTGCCACCAGTTGTCCGACTCTGGTTATCTTAAATGCCGTTCTTTTGATTGTTTCACAAAGAGTCTCAAAATCTGCTCCTCTTACGGATTCCAGTGCCTTCTTCACCACGCCGGGGCCACTTACACCTACATTGATTACGGCATCGCCTTCGGTTATTCCATGAAAGGCTCCTGCCATAAACGGCATGTCATCCGGCGCATTACAGAAGACGACTAATTTGGCACATCCGATAGAATCCCTGTCCTTGGTGAGCCTTGCTGTCTCCAGAATGATTTCTCCCAAAAGCTTGACGGCGTCCATATCGATACCGGTCTTTGTTGAGCCTACATTGACTGAGCTGCATACACTCTCGGTACATTGCAACGCCTTAGGTATGGATTTTATCAGAAGCTCATCGGAGGCCGTCATCGCCTTTGTGACGAGGGCCGAATAACCTCCTATGAAATTCACTCCCACCTCATGGGCTGCTCTGTCCAGGGTCTCGGCAATAGTAACATAATCCTCAACGGTTTTACAGCACGAAGCACCTATCAGAGAAATAGGTGTAACAGAAATTCTCTTATTGACAATCGGAATACCAAATTCTCTTTGTATCCTGTTGCCAGCGGATACAAGATCCTTAGCAACCCTCGTAATCTTTTCATAAATTCTTTGATTTACCTCTGATAAATCAGTGCCTGCACAATCCAGCAGGTTAATACCGAGGGTTATGGTTCTCACATCAAGATTTTCCTGTTCAATCATCTTATTTGTCTCGATGACCTCATGTATATTAATCATGTCGCCAATTCTCCCCTCTATATTCTGTGCATTTTATTGAATATATCTTCATGCTGTGTCTTAATAATCACGCCGATTTCTGAGCCAATCTGGTCCAGTTCCTCAGCGATTTCGTCAAATTTCTTAGGGGACTTACTGGTGTCGACTATCATCATCATATTAAAAAAATCCTGAATGATTGTCTGAGATATATCCAGGATATTGATGCTGTTGTTTGCCAAATAGGTGCAAACCTTAGCAATAATACCAATCTTATCCTTACCGACAACAGTTATTACAGATCTCTTCATAAAAACCTTACCTTTCTGTTTATAGTACAACCAAATCAGAGCATATATCCCTATGGGCTACGCTTAGCTTAAATTCCGATGTGCCGATTCCGAGACGGGTCAGCTCACATAGTACGGTTTCATAGGCAAGCTCCTCATAATTGTTTTCCTTACTTAAATGAGCCAGGATAATATGCTGATTCTTCTTTCCTACCAGCTTTCCGATAAGATCGGCAGATGTATCGTTGGAAAGATGCCCCCGCTCTCCCAGTATCCTCTGTTTGAGATAATAGGGGTATCTCCCAACCATAAGCATATTAATGTCGTGATTTGCCTCTATCATCAGCAAATCAGAATCCTTTAGCTTCGACATAATATAATCATCGTATTTTCCCAAGTCAGTAGCTATGCCAACCTTCTTTTCATCAATATGCATGGTATAGCATACAGGAGCCACTGCATCGTGGGATGTTGAAAACGGCTCAATACATATATCATCTATCTTAAACTCTTTATCAGGCTCTATATAATTATATAATTCATCGGGTATCTCACCAAGGGTCTTTATTCTTCTTAATGCCATAACCGTCTCATATGTAGCATATATAGGTATATGATATCTTCTTGCCATTACACCCAAACCTGCCACATGATCCGTATGCTCATGGGTTATCAAAATACCCTGAATCGTATCCGGATTAATATCTATTCTGCTTAGGCCACTTTCAATACGTTTTGCACTGATTCCGACATCAACAAGCAGATTAGTCCTGTCACTTCCCACATAAATACAATTTCCGCTGCTGCCGCTTGCAATACTGCATAATTTCATGTCAATCTTCCCATCTTCCTATAATATTCTTATAGAGTATCACCCATTTAATTTCATTTGTCAAGAAAAAACGGGTGCCTAATCGTTTAACAGCCTGTCGATTTGTACCTCCAGATTATGAATATCGCTGTCATTATATATAACCTTAGAATACCTCTTAAAAAAATCCTCTTCCTTGCTCTGACTTTCAAAAATCGCATCGATTTTCTTATCGTCATAGCTGCGATATTGTTTTAATCTACCCCTCCTCGTATCGGCACTTGAGTACACATACCACACCTCATCACACACAAAATCATAACCGGATTCAATCATTAAGGCGGTTTCGATTATGCAGTAAGGAGTCTTTTTACCCTCTCTCATCCCGGCAATAATTCTCTTTACTTCAGTCAGTACATTAGGATGAGTCAGACTGTTAAGCTTTAATAGCTTTTCCTTATCCTTAAATACTATATCGGCCAGCTTATTTGCATCTATCGTGCCATCCTTATTAAGTATTTCCTCTCCGAAATATTCAACTATTCCCGGATAGCTTATCCCATCGGGCATCATCTGCTCTTTGGCTATCATGTCAGTATTAATCAGATATGCGTTATACTTCATAATCATTATATCAGCCACTAAAGACTTCCCGCTTCCGATGCCTCCTGTAATCCCGATTACTTTCATAATATCCCCCGTTCACCTACTTCGTTTCGTACCAGTTGATACCCATCTTAACCTCGGCTTCCAAAGGAACCTCCAGTTTCGCCGCGCCCTTCATTTCTTCACTTATGATTAGTCTGACCTCGTCTACTTCATCCTTATGAGTTTCGACCAGCAGCTCGTCATGAACCTGCAGAATAAGGCGGGAGCGCATATTATTGTCTTTAAGCCTTTGATTTACACGATTCATTGCAATCTTTATAATGTCTGCCGCCGTTCCCTGGATAGGGGAATTCATAGCAACTCTTTCACCAAAGGATCTTTGCATATAATTACTGGAGCTTAGTTCGGGTATTGGTCTTCTGCGTCCGAAGAGGGTCGTTGAAAAGCCCTCCTTTTTAGCCGTTGCAACCAATCTGTCGAGATATTCCTTTATCTTTGGGTAAGTCAAAAAGTATTTATCAATAAAACGCTCTGCTTCCTTTCTGGTGATATTCAAATCCTGTCCCAGTCCGAATGAGCTTATTCCATATATTATTCCAAAATTCACTGCCTTTGCATTGTTACGCTGAAGATCGGTTACCTCCTCGAAGGGTGTATGGAATACCTCTGACGCAGTAATCCTATGGATATCCTTTGCTTCCCTATATGCATTAATAAGACGTTCGTCCCCTGACATATGAGCCAATACTCTAAGTTCAATCTGTGAATAATCCGCATCAAGGAACACATAGTCATCCTGTGGAATAAACACCTTTCTTATCTTTCTTCCCAACTCCATTCGGATAGGAATGTTTTGAAGATTAGGGTCAGTACTGCTTATCCTTCCTGTAGCGGCAATTGTCTGATGGAATTTACCATGAATTCTTCCGTCCTCCCTGATATAACCTGCAAGCCCGTCCGCATAGGTGGATTTTAACTTCGTAAGCTGCCGGTATTCCAAAATCATTGATATGACCGGATGCTCACTCCTAAGCTTATCGAGTATATCTGCCGAGGTAGAATAACCTGTCTTCGTCTTCTTTGCGAATGGCAGTCTTAGCTTCTCAAATAAAATCACTCCCAGCTGCTTAGGGGAATTGATATTAAATTCTTCCCCCACCTGCTCATAAATCTGCTTCTCCAATGAAAGAATTCCGACCTCTAGATTATCTCCGTATTCCTTCAGGGCATTCTTATTAACACGGATTCCCCTGCATTCCATGTCATAAAGGGTATATATAAGCGGAGTCTCAATCTCCTCAAACAGCTTAAGCATACCTGCCTCTTCCAACTGCTGTTTTAACCGCGGTGCAGATGCATAAGCCACATAGGAGCTAAAGCATCCATAGTTAATAAATTCCTTTGGCATAATCATCATGGCTTCCCTGAGTCCCGTCTTCCCAATCAGGTCACCGATGGAAGGAACCGTCATTCCAAGATAATCTCTGGCGATATCATCATAATGATAGGTATCGGTTAGCGGATTAAGCAGATAAGCCGCGACCGCACTGTCAAATATCCGTGCTTTTTCATTCGCCTTTAGAAATCCTAACTGCTCTTTAAGACCTATAACTGCAACCATAACATTATTCTCTATCAGCCTTGCGACACGGTCCATAAGATAATCGGATGTTATCATTCCCGTGCACTGCACTAAATATATCTCTTTACCGTTTAGACATAGGGAAACACCCAAGAGCTCATCTTCACAAATAATCATATGGAGTCCCACATATTGATCGGATGACGGCTTTATCTTATCGAATACCTGCTCTGCTTCTCCAAGCTCCATAACTGATATGAAATTATCCTCTATTCCCAGAGAATGATCTATCTCCACACTCTGGAATTTGGATAGGAGGCTCTTAAACTCCAGGTTTTTAAACCATTTATATACCTCCTCGTTATATAGGTTACCAAGTGTGGCATCCTCAATCTTAATATCCAAGTCACAGTCAACACAAATCGTGGCAAGCTTCTTGGATAAAAAAGCCAGTTCCTTATTATCCTTAAGTGCGTTGGTGACTTTACCGGGAGAAAGCTCGTCGATATGCTCATAGAGATTCTCAATAGATTGGAACTGACCAATCAGCTTACCTGCCGTCTTTTCTCCCACTCCAGGTATACCGGGGATATTATCCGATGAATCTCCCATTAGCCCCTTTAAATCAATAAACTGCTTCGGGGTAACATTATATTTCTCCAATACATCTGCCGCCAGATAATCCTCAATCTCTGTGCCGGTACGCTTCGTCTTAGGAATTCGTACCATGATTCTGTCGCTTGCCAGCTGTAACAAATCCCTGTCACCCGATACCACGGATACTCTATAGCCTTCTTTTTCTCCCTGAGCAGCCAGGGTTCCAAGCACATCATCCGCTTCAAATCCCGGCTTTTCCAGCACAACAACATTCATAGCCTTTAGAACTTCCTTCATCACGGGAACCTGCTCCCTTAGCTCGTCCGGCATAGCCTTCCTCGTACCCTTATACTCGGTAAACATCTCATGCCTGAAGGTTGGATGATGAGTATCGAAGGCGACTACCAGATAATCAGGGTTTTCTTCATCTATGATTTTATATAGAATGTGCAGGAATCCCAATATGGCATTGGTATGCTCACCCTTAGAGGTTGTCAAATCAGGAAGTCCATAAAATGCTCTGAATAATATACTATGACCATCGATTAATACCAGTTTCTTGTCCACGTTTTTCTCCTTTTCCATACAGATTCTATTCTACGGTCTGAGTCGCAGTACTGTCCTGCTGCTCCTTCAGATATCGGTTAAGCTCCTCTCTCGGCTTGTCGAACCTTTCCTCCATGAATGAGGTTCTTAAACGAAATTGACTTCTTGTAACAGTGTTTTTTTCCTCAGTAGAAATAAAATAATGATAAAAGCTAAAAAACACCGTTAAGAGGAACAAAATCATCATCAATACGCCTTTCTTACGATAATAATTATATCTAAGATGAATTATTCTCTCCTGAGAACGGTCTATCTTTTCCCTTAGCTCCTGGCTAAAATCATCCGACAGATTTCTATCCTCATCAAGCTGCTTCATAGCCGTTAAAAGAGCATAATAAACATCAAGCTCGTCCATACATTCCTCACAGTCCTGTATATGCTCGATGAATTCCTCCAACTCAGCTATATCCATTTCATCATTAATAAAAGCCGTTATTGACGACTGAGCTTCCATGCAGGTCATATGCATGCTCCTTTAGATAATCTAAATATTATATCTCTAATTATACTTGAATTATAAAAATAATTGTGATAAAATTAACCACGTTACTAAGCGGATGTGGCGGAATGGCAGACGCAGCAGACTCAAAATCTGCCGAGCATAACACTCGTGAGGGTTCGAGTCCCTCCATCCGCAGTATATATAAATCCTCAGAACCTTGTAAAATAGGCTTCGGGGGTTTTTTTATTGCTCTGTAAAGCTGATTACTTGTGAGAGTTCAACACTGCATCTGTACTAATAATATCCTTTTCCTCTAATAATTGCAATAACTCTAAATTAGATAAATAATATAACGTAAAAATTTAATTTACCATTTACACTCATACTTACGAAAACAAAAACAGGGACTATTCCTTATGGAATGTCCCTGCTTGGTTTTTAGAAATATTTTTTGTTACCCCAGAGATTACCTTTTTTGAGATCGATATACTCATTGTAGGCTCGTTCTAAGATCTGCTTTTCATTGGCAAACTTTAACAAATGATAAGCCTCATGATATTTGTAATACCCTGAGTCCATAAAATATTCTTCCCGTTGTGGTTTGCTGTAATAGCTATCAGACATCATTAAATACCAATGAACATCCTTCAATACTGTATTGTGTGGGGTGCTGAAGGAATACTGGCTTTTTCCGACATATTTAATTATGGAAGCATTCGTACCGGCTTCCTCTCTGACTTCTCGGATCGCCGTTTCCTTATATTCTTCGCCTTCTTCTACTGTTCCCTTTGGTAACACCCACCCCTCATATTTGTTCTTATAATTCTTATACAGTAATAGAATTTTTCCTCTGAATATAACTACACCACCACAGCTCGTTGCCTCTACCATCGCAATTCCTCCTGCTTTTTGGTGTGTCATCTTTAACTATCTACAGTATACATCAATTTAGCCATTATATCAACTTGTTTTATAAAATATCCCACAAAAGAATTCTGTAAATATGACACTATACACACCTTAAAACAGTCTGCATATTTTCTATTCACTAATCAAAATATGCACTAAACACCTTATCTGCGATAGGTAAGGCATATTCACTTCCTGAGCCTATATTTTCTACGATAACACTGATTGCTATCTTAGGATCATTCACCGGGGCGAATCCAATAAACCAAGCATGAGAATCCTTCCCCTCCTGTTCGGCGGTTCCGGTCTTTCCGGCAACCTTATATTCCGATTTGCTAAGCATGGATGCAGTTCCGTCCGTGACTACGCTACGCATGAGTTTCTTAAGATAATCTGCTTCCTTGGAGGTCATAACAGTAGCCGCCTCTTCAGGTATATATCCCTTAAGCACTCTGCCCCCGGCGCTCTCAATTCTGTCTATTACATAGGGCTTCATCATTAATCCGTCATTTGCAACTGCTGCTGCTATCATAGCATTATGAAGAGGGGTTATCAGAGTTCTGCCCTGACCGATAGCAGTCTGCATGGCCTCCTTGGTACCCGATTCACCAACTCTGAGAAGAAAGCTACTGGAATTATTGGATATTCTGGCAGGCAATGACTGATTAAAGAAGAAGCTCTCACTCAGGCTCCTAAGTTCATCAATCTGCAGTTCCTTACCGATCGTAGAAAAAGCCGTATTACAGGACTTCGCAAAGGCCTCCGTCAGATCCACTTTACCGTGTCTCTTATTACCGCTACAACGTATAGTCATGCCTTCATATTCGGTTCTTCCGTCACATCTGTAGCTATAATCCTGATAATAAGGATTTGATCTTATATATGCCAGAGCAGTAAGTACCTTAAATGTAGATCCCGGAGGATATAGACCCTGTGACGCTCTGTTAAGCAAAGGGGATTCTCTGTCTTTATCCTCTGTAAGCTTATCCCAATTTTCCTCGATATCATTGGGGTCATATGAGGGCTTTGAAACCAAAGCAAGAATTTTACCCGTCCTTGGCTCTATGGCAACAACCGCTCCTCTATAATCTCCTAAGGCATCATAAGCCACCTTATTCAGCTTATGGTTTAGTGTGGTCACTACATTATTACCGGGGTTCTTTATCCCAATCAAATCATTGTACATGGCGTTTGCCGATCTGCTGTAGGAGGTAAGAAGTGTAATGTTCTCCACTTCTTCTATTCCTGTTCTTCCACGCATTACTCTTCCTACAACATGGGCATACATGTCGCCATAGGGATAGCTGCGAATCTCATTTCCCTCATCATCGGTAAGGGTTTCGGCCAGTACAATACCGTCTGCCGAAAGGATATTTCCGCGGATTACTCTTTTAGCCAAGACATCATGTCTTAAGTTATAGGTGCTGTTAACCACCTCATCACTCTTTACAAACAAGAAATACGTAAAATATCCCATCATCAGAACAAACAATCCGATAAAAATATATATTATCGATAATATGGCTTTTTCTTCGGCTTTCCTGTTATCGTTATTATCATTGTTCAACCTGTTTATCATGATTTTCACCTGCCAATAAGGGCATCTTACCTTCACTGTATATCCCCTGCATCACCATAAACATGACTATTGTGGCTACAATTGAGCTTCCTCCGGAGCTTATAAAGGGTAAAGTAACTCCAGTAGAAGGAATAAATTTTATGACTCCTCCTATGGATAAGAACACCTGGAAGCCAAGCATTACGGCGAAGCCCAAGGATAATAAGCGATAGAAGCTGTCCTTGGTTTTAAGGGATACGTTTATGATTATTATAAAGCAGTTAATATATAATAGAATCAGACAGAGCGCAAATAGACCGCCAAGCTCCTCCGAAATAGCCGAGAATATAAAGTCACTGTCAACCACCGGTATAGTTGTCGGCAGCCCCTGATATAATCCCATGCCAAACCACCCGCCTGTGCCCATGGCAAAAAGCGACTGGGATATCTGATACCCCTCCTTATCGATATAACCAAATGGGTTTCTCCATGCCATGACCCTCACCTTGACATGGTCAAATAGTTTATAGGCAACCCATGATGCAACGGTTCCTCCCCAAAGACCAATAATAAGATAAAGCGGCTTCTTGGTTGCACCATAAAGCATAAAGATATAGGTAACGAAGAAAATCAAGGCTGCGCCCAAATCCTTTTGGAGTACCAGTGACAAAACCGTAGCTCCGGCTATGGCTGTGACGGCACACACCCTTTTTATGTCGGCTCCTTTTGAGAATAAAGAAGCTACGCAAAAGACAAATAACGGCTTTACAAATTCGGTTGGGTGAATCGTAAATAATCCAAATACAGTAATCCAGCTGGTGGCACCGAAGTTTTCTGTTCCGATAAGCAACACCAAAACCAGTAGAAAGACTCCCACGATTCCGTATATCCACCCGTAATTTCTGATTTTGGCAAATCTCTGGAAAAGCATGGGTACCAGTAAGCCGATTCCCAGGGCAACGGCACTGATATAGAACTGACGAACCGCCTTATCGAAGGATAGTCTTGTCAGTATTATATAGCCAATCGAAAGAAGCATCAGCATATTTCTAAGGAGCAGCCCGGATAGCCCCGGATATATGAATTTATAGGCAAACAGCACGAGAAGAAAGACCAGTGCCTCTCCTGCGTATAATAATAACAGCTTGGTATTCTTAAGCTGAATATACATTGTAAAATACCCGGTAAAATGCAGCATAAACAGAAACCATGTCATCCATCTATAGGAAATATCCCTGCTTACTTTATTTTTTTTAACCGAGGCACGAAAAGCATGGTAGGTATAGGCTCCTACCATAAGAATCATAAGATATTTTGTTAATTCGATTACCATATGCATTTTCTACTCTACACCTCGCCTAAAGTGACCCGCTGTAATATTATCGAATTCCAATACGGCTCTTCTGCCATATCTGAACGCATCTATATAGGCAGATATTACCGTACTCATTTCCTCGGACGATTCTATTGTAAAGTCCAGCCTGATTCCTGCAGGTCTTAAATCCTTTATCCTGTCCGCATAGCTCAGTAATGATAAGCGCTGACCGTTATATATTATATTGTAGCATGAGGCACAATTTGTCCTGACAAAGAACTTTTTGCCGATTCGGTCTACAATATAGTCCATCCGGGCCTCGCCCGGCTTACATCTGTTGCATCCCCCCGTGGAGGCATGCAGACATTGAACCGACACCATAACCGGCAGATATCCATATACCATGAGTTCACAGTCTTCTAAGCCCAAATCCCTAAGCTCCTTCTCGTTTAGCTCTACCGGTGCGGTGAATTCATCTATGCCCTTGTCTATCCAGAACCTCTTGGCATCCCTGTTGAATATATACATATTATGATTCAGGCGAAGCCTTTTATGCTGTCCCATATCCTTTAATATGCTTTGAAGCAGCTGTGCCTCCTCAAAATTTCTGATTATAAAGCCGCTTATTTCATTATTGCTTACCAATGCGGCTGTATCCCGACTAAGTCTTTCATATACAGAGAGTCTGCAGATATGCGGTAATATAATATAATATGCCTTTTCTGAGGCATTGGCTAATTCCGCCATCTGTATTATTCTATCAAGGGAAAAGCTGTCGTAATCCACATATATGGCGGATATCTCCGGATATGCCAAGGCAGTTTCAAATTGCTTATCCGTAGATATACCTGCACTGATATTCATATCCTTACGGACATTCTCAATTTCCTTCTCATTTAATATATCTTCGCAGATATCAGCCTTACTGAGTCTATCATCATTTAATTCTCTACGGTAAGCTCCAATTACGGCATCAGACAGCATGGCCACGGCTTCTCTTCGAATTTCATTAAGCCATGCCACCGGCACAAATATATCATCATCCGCATCTATCACAAGTTCCTTAAACTGATACATTGTATCTCCCAGTTTATCAATGGATGCCTTTAGCTTATCCTTTGTCATCGGCTGTTTTATCGCGACTTCTACAGAATTGTGATAAGCAGTAACAGATTTATCGTCGCAGCTAAGGGTAAGCCTTAACCTTTCACCTGATTTAGCATACAAAACCCCTGTGATGTCTTTCTTAGCATTCTTCTTAATATAGCTGTCACCGATACGTTCAAGCAGAGCGTTGTTTCTGGTCCGATAAACCATATCGCCGATTTTAATATCGGCTTTATGTTTTTTGCCGACCTTATTCCCGGATTGATTCTTCAGGGCCCCGGCACCCACTCTTACTCTGAAAGCATCATTCTTTTGTACATCATCCTTAACCGTAATTTCATATGTCGCTTCACTTCTTCTGCTTCTTATTTCAAGTACATCCTGAGCATTAATATCTTCATATACACCGATATCAGCGTATCCTTTATCATACCCCTTAACCACGCCAACCAATACACCGCCGTGATTAGGTCTTTCCATGGACATCATTGATTTCCCGTTATATGTCCTTCCATAGCCCTCAGAAAAGCCTCCTCTGTTATATAAATCCATAAGGTCCAGCATATCATTTCTATAATCATTTCCTTCCAGATAATTATAGAAATATTCCTTCCCTTTATCCAGATATATATCCACATATTTACGATAAACATATGAGACTCCCGCGGCGTACTCGGGGCTTTTCATTCTTCCCTCTATCTTGAAGGAATTCACACCCGATTCTATCAGATCAGGAATAAGCGCTACGGTATTAATATCCTTTGGACTTAGTAAATATGGTTCTTTTCCTGTGTCTATCTGTCTGCCCTCAGCATAAAACCTGTAGGGCATCCTGCAGGGCTGAGCACATCTTCCCCTGTTTCCCGACCTTCCTCCTATCATACTGCTCATGAGACATTGTCCGGAATAGCAGTAACAAAGTGCTCCATGGACGAAGGTTTCAATCTCCATATCTGTATTGTCCCTAATGCTTTTAATCTCTTTAAATGACAGCTCCCTTGCGGTTACAAGCCGTGTGACACCTATGCTTTTCAGAAAATCCGCTCCCTGTGCCATGGTAATGGTAGTCTGTGTGCTTGCATGGATAGGAAGATCAGGAAAATGCCGATGAATAAAACGCATTACTCCCACATCCTGCACAATGACGGCATCCAGGCCTGCAAGATAATATTTTTCCAGATAATCATAGAGCAGCTTCTGCCTCTCCTCTTCCTTAACCAAGGTATTTACGGTCATGTAGAGTCTTTTGCCCCTAAGGTGTGCCTCCTCAATCGCCTTTATAAGTGTATCCTCATCAGGATTGTCCGCATAAGCTCTGGCACCAAATCTGGTTCCTCCCATATATACGGCATCACAGCCTGCATTCATAGCCGCCCGCATGCTCTCATAGGAGCCGGCAGGTGCCAGTATCTCTATCTTAATCATATATCTCTCTCCCTGTATCTAAATGGTACCCATACCAAAGTAGAATTTCTTTAATTAAAAAGCTGCCCAATCACTATGCCCACACCATCGGTATGGGTATGTATCACTAGGATTGGACAGCTGTAGCAATCTGATTTACCGTTTCTTCTCCGCTTCCTGCAATTCTGTCTCCAGACGGATAATTTTCTTTTGGTTCTCATTTCTCTCGTTTTTAAGGTCTTCTATTTCCCTCTCAGCCGACTGGAGCTTTGTCTGAACCGCAATAAGCTCATGCTTTAAGTCAAAAATCTCGTTGCTCTTTTGATTATTCTCGTCTTCGATTTCCTTGACCTTTTCCATGGTTTTATAATAATCATCCGCAATATTAATCTGGATTAAAATATTTCTCAAATCCGAATCTAGGAACTTGTAAGCATCCATGTTCTTAAACTCATTATGCTTGCTGTTGATATATGAAGCTATTCTTTGCAGGTATTCCTCACTCTCATATCCACTTAACGTATATCTTTTGTTATTGATGATAACCTCAATATCGTTAATCTTATTCATACACTTGCCTCCCATTATCGGATGATGCTTCTTATCAAGTATTGCATTCTCGAATAGTATATCGATAGTATATCGTAATTTTCCATTTTACACAAGCCGAAATCTTATTCTGTAGGCTTCTGAAGACCTAGATGAGAATATGCCAAATCAGATGCAACTCTTCCCCTGGCTGTCCGAAGTATTAAGCCGTTTTGAACCAAATAAGGCTCATAAACCTCCTCGATGGTACCGACATCTTCACCTATGGTGGCGGCTATGGCATCGATGCCGACCGGTCTGCCACCGAATTTCTCTATCATGGTAATCAGAATTTCTCTGTCAATATGATCCAATCCCAGTTTGTCCACGTCTAAAAGATCCAATGCGTATCCTGCCACTTCCTTAGTTATCTTACCATCGTATTTTACCTGTGCAAAATCTCTTACTCTTTTTAACAGACGGTTGGCAAGTCTCGGTGTTCCTCTTGAACGACGGGCAAGCTCATTGGCACCCTCCTCGTCTATCTCCACACCGATTACCTTTGCCGACCTAATGATTATCTGCTTTAGCTCATTTACGGTGTAAAAATCCAGACGGTTTACTACTCCGAATCTGTCTCTTAAGGGAGGGGTAAGCATTCCGGCTCTTGTAGTTGCACCTATCAGTGTGAATCTGGGAAGTTCCAAACGAATAGACTTAGCCGATGAACCCTTGCCTATCACAATGTCTATGACGAAATCCTCCATGGCAGGGTACAAAAGCTCCTCAACCTGATGGTTTAACCGATGTATTTCATCCACGAATAACACATCTCCCTCTTGGAGGTTGTTAAGAATCGCAGCCATTTCACCCGGCTTTTCAATGACAGGTCCGGAGGTTATCTTAATTCCAACCCCCATTTCATTTGCAATTATTCCCGCAAGAGTAGTCTTTCCCAACCCGGGTGGTCCAAAGAACAGGACATGATCAAGGGATTCGTTTCTTTGCTTTGCTGCCTCTATATATACCTTCAGATTTTCCTTTACCTTTACCTGTCCTATATAATCTACAAGTAACTGAGGCCGAAGGGTGTTCTCAAGCCTTCTGTCTTCCTCCATTAATTCCGTTGATATCATACGCTTTGCCATATGCTTCTCCTTACATTCTCTTCAAACAGAGCTTTAAGATCTCCTCTGTTGTCATATCCTCTGTAATATCTATTTGATTAATAATCTTATATGCATCGGTGGGTGAATATCCCAAAGAAGAAAGCGCCTGCATAGCCTCCTCCCGCCTTCCATAAACGTTCTGTGAATCAATCTTACCCGACTGATTCTGTAGCTTCTGCTCAAATGCTGTCTCCAGCTTAAATTTATCCTTAAGCTCCAGTATTATTTTACTTGCAGTCTTGGGGCCTATTCCCGGTGCCTTGGATATAGCCTTTGTGTCCTCGGCTAGAACAGCAAACCGTATATCATCGGCTGTTATGCCTGACAGTATGCTTAAAGCTCCCTTAGGTCCAATCCCGTTAACCGTTATAAGCAGCTTAAACATCTCCAAATCATCCTTGGTAAGAAATCCATATAAGCTGAGGGCATCCTCCTTTACATGCAAATATGTATATAGCTTCACCGTACTCTTTCTGGGCGGCAGCTCCAGAATCGCCGATGAGGGTAAGAATATTTCATAGCCTATATTACCGGTCTCTAAAACCACATGGTTTTCCTTTATTTCTGCCAGCTCGCCCTTTATAAATCCAATCATTTCTATCGCCTCATACTTTCTTATAATCAATCATCGATACGCTCGAAGCGTCCTCTGGAAAAATTAAGTCTTCCTTCCTTAAGATAATTTAGCACCTGATACGCCGTAATTCCCAGTGCCTCTGAAATCTGCAGAGCATTGCTGTTGGGATACTTCTTTAGATATTCTTCAATTTTATCAAAATAATCCTCATCCAGTTTACTGCAATCCTTACATGTATATGTCTTCATTCTGGATTTAAATTGCTTATGGCAATGCTTACATATATTATCGTACATCATTAGCCCTCTCTTTACATGTCTATATACTACATTAAGGTAGAGAACACATTCAATATCTTTTCATATATCTTTATAAAAATGGGACGATTCTCCCATTCCTCCAGCGTAACCTCATGACATTCTTCCATGGTCCTTAAAAGGTCCTCCTTAATTGTGCTTATTACGTCATGATTACAAATCCATACACCACATTCATACTGAAGATGGAAACTGCGGTAATCCATATTCATGGAGCCCACAATTGCCGAATCCTCATTCAGCATGGTCTTTGCATGGATAAATCCCGGTTTATATTCAAATATCCTTACTCCCGCCTCAAGAAGTCTTCCATAATGGTAAATTGTGAGCACCTTAACATTCTTTTTGTCAGGAATGAAAGGTGTAATTATTCGTACATCCACACCCCCTGCTGCGGCTGTGGTTAAGGCGTCCCGCATATCATCTTCAATTATAAGATACGGTGTGGTAATGTACAATACCTTCTTTGCGTTATAGATCATCTGCTTATAGAAGTCTTCCATGGGGTTTCTCGGATTATTGGCAGGTCCGTCGGAAAGTACCTGACAGAATACATCGCTTATTGGGAAGCATCTTGTGGGTCTGAACTGTTCATAGTCTACAGGACGCAAGGTCTCTGATGCCTCCCACATTTGCAGAAAGGTGACCGTAAGCCCCCAGACGGCATCTCCCTCGAGTCTTATGGCATTATCCTTCCACTTACCAAACCGCGGCACCAAATTCACATATTCATCCGCCAGGTTCATTCCACCCGTAAATCCGACATTACCGTCCACCACTACGATTTTCTGGTGGGAGCGATAATTCATATAGAGCTTATCCGTATATCGATGTATGGGATTAAATACCCTGACCTCGAAGCCCTCACTCTCTAATACTCTCCTGAAATTTCTTGGGGTACGAAGCATTGCACCGAAATCATCAAAAAGAAACATTACTTTTACACCGTTTTTGATTTTTGATAATAATGCCCGGTGCATTCTGTCCCAAAGTGCCCCCTCGCCTATGATAAAGAAATTTACCAGAACGAATCTTTCGGCCTTTTCTATTTCTCTGAATATGGCCTCGAAGGCATCCTCCGCCATGGGATAGTACTCAACCCGGTTGTTCTTATATAGGGGGAAATGATTCGCCTGAAGATAGGTGGTCATTCTGAGCATATCAGGATATCGTGTCTTGAAATCCTCTATCACCTCGGGATCCTGCTCTAAATATCCATAGCCCTTTGCCAATTTCTGCAGTACGATTTTGTCAATTTTCTTACCTCTGTTGTTACCCCAAAGTATAAACATAATATGCCCAGTTATCGGAAAGGCAGCTATAATACATATCCAGCTTATTTTATATGACACATTCCTGTTATCATTAACCAGGGCAATTATAATAATAACACTTAAAATCTGTATAAATGAATAGATATAAACCGTATATCCTCTGAGCTTATACGAAAGAAAGATAATGAGACCGAATTGTATCAGCACCAATATACCTACAATTACAGCTCTGAATATTCCGCTTAAAGATTTCTTAATGCTGCCTTTAACTCCATCTTTGTTATCTTTGCTCAAATTTAACTCTCCTTATGTATTTATTATTCTTTATAGGTCTTATTATCATTTTAACATAATACCTCAAATTTTTCATTGTTTTTAACCTGTTCTATGCTAAAATAAACATATATGAAAAAAAAGGAGAATACCTATGATAATCAAACAGTTTCCTGTTGATCTTACTCTAGACTATCCTCTGAACGTAGAATACAATACCGACAAAATAGCATTCTTTGATATTGAGACCACCGGCTTTGTTGCGGAAACAACTTATCTGTATCTAATCGGTTGCATATATACTAAGGATGCTTCTTTACATATGATTCAATGGTTTTCTGAAGATATTAGAGAGGAAGCCCTGCTTATAAAGAGCTTCTTTGAATTCATTAAGGACTATGACCTTCTTGTTCATTATAACGGATCAGGCTTTGACATTCCCTATCTGACAAAAAAATGCGAGATGCTGCAGCTTGATTACTCCATTAAGGATATCCAAAGTCTGGATTATTATAAGAAGATTTATCCGATTCGTAAAATATTCAGACTCAAAAATTATAAACAAAAGACTATTGAGTCTTTTCTTAATGTGAAAAGAACAGATGAATTACACGGAGGAAAGCTGATTGAAGTATATCAAAGCTATATTGGAAAAAGGCATATAGAAAAGCTGCAAAAATCAAGAGCCCATGAATCCGTTGACAGCCCTAAGATTAATGAATCAGAGTCAGACGAACTGCTTAAGCTTCTTCTGTTGCATAATGAGGATGATATAAAGGGACTGGTCCAACTAAGTCCTATACTCTACTACTGTGACCTGTTCGAAAAACCCTTTCAGATTATTCAGGCAGGAGTGGATGAAGGAAAGCTGATTATACGATTGGAATATGATTTTAATATTCCTATCAGAATCAGCTTTGGTAATGATTATATGTATATGAATGCTTATGAGAACTCCGCTCTTATTACCATAGATATTTATGATGGTGAATTAAAGTACTTCTATGACAATTATAGAGATTATTATTACCTTCCGAATGAAGACAGGGCGATACATAAAAGTCTTGCAATATATGTCGACAAGGATTTTCGTGTTAAGGCTAAGCCTTCCACCTGTTATACGAAAAAGGCAGGCTTATTTACTCCCCAATACCATCCTATAATCGACCCGAGCTTCAAGAAGGAGTATAACGATAAAATTACATTTGTAGAGATACACACCGATTTCCTTCTTAAGGAGGATAACCTCACCAAATATATAAATCATATACTTGGACATATTATATTGACAAAGGCATAATATAGCCCCTGTCAGTGGTTATAGGGTTACCCCCTGCTTCCATATGGCTATATCATAAAATCCTGCTTCTTCAGCCCTTACTCTTCTTCCCGAAGCCACTTCAATTACATAATTATATAATTCCTCGGCTAAAGCCCCTCTGTCAGTCCCGGACACCAACCTACCGGCATCAAAGTCAATCCAATTGCTCTTATGCTTTATAAGCCCGCTGTTACTGGATATCTTGACGGTGGGAACACAGGAGCCGAAGGGTGTTCCTCTGCCCGTGGTAAACAGCACCATCTGTGCCCCGGAGGCAGCCAAAGCGGTAGCCGCAACCAAATCATTCCCCGGTGCACTAAGAAGATTTAAGCCTTTATTCGTAACCGGCTCAGCATAAGAAAGCACATCAACCACGGGAGCGCTTCCGGCCTTCTGTGTACATCCCAGAGCCTTCTCTTCCAAGGTGGTAATTCCTCCTTCTTTATTGCCCGGTGATGGATTCTCATATATGGGCTGTTCATTCCTGATATAATATTCCTTAAATCCGTTTATCATTGATACGGTCTTGTTATAAACATCTTCACTTATACATCTTTTCATTAATATACTCTCGGCTCCGAACATCTCAGGAACCTCAGTTAAAATCGCAGTTCCATTCTTAGATATCAGTATATCTGAAAAATCACCCACCAAAGGATTGGCTGTTATTCCTGACAAACCGTCAGAGCCACCGCATTTTAATCCCACAATTAATTCATCTACGGGAATAGGCTCCCTTACAAATTGCTTGGAATAAAACGAGAGTTCCCTTATAAGGCTTAATCCTTCCTCTGTTTCATTGGAAACATCCTGACACCGGAGAAATTTTACCCTATTGTCATCCACGGGTCCAAGATATTTTTTCAGCACATCTATATTGCAGTTTTCACAGCCCAGACCCAGAACCAATACTCCTGCCGCATTCGGATGCTTTATTAGTTCGGCCAATAATCTTAGTGTATTATCCTGGTCGTCCCCAAGCTGTGAACAACCATATGGGTGCGGAAAGGCTATTATTCCTTCCAATGTACCCTCTACCAAGGATACCGATTGTCTTTCCAAAGCCGTGGCTATTGAATTAACACAGCCAACCGTAGGAATTATCCATATCTGATTTCGAATTCCGGCTTTACCATCCTTCCTGCGGTACCCTGAAAAGTATCCTATGTCAGACGGCTCTATCTTCTTGAAATCAGGATTATAGGAATAACTTAATATTTCTCCAAGCCCGGTTCTCAGGTTATCCGTATGTACGAGGCTGCCTTCGCATATATGGCCTATGGCAGTTCCGATGGGATAACCGTATTTTATTATAGCTTCTTTGTCTTTAATGTCCCGTAAAGCAAATTTATGCCCATGCGTTATATTATCACGAAGCAATATCCGGCCATATTCGGTGTCCACGGCATATCCCTTGCTTATATCCTTCAGGGCAACACCCACAGTATCATCTTTATGAATAATTACATAGTCATTCAATTGTTCACGCTCCTATCTCCTTAAGTGCGCTTCGTATACCATACTTTCTTATCTTCACAAGATAATCGGTGATAATATCAACGAGTCCCGGATACTTAGTCATATCCTCTCCAAAGAAACCCTCGCTCTTTAAAAATTCCCCGACTAATTCTTTGTCGTCCCTGTCGGCCGAACCATCGAAAAACCTCATCACCTGCTCATCATCTATAATCTTATATTCTATACCGTCTCTATAAGCTACGAGGGTATCTTCGTTATGAAGCTTGCCCCGATACAGGCTTATCAATGCCGCAAGGGAGAATGTCAGACAGGGAGGTAACTGTCCGTTGGCTTTATAATAATCCTTAAAGCTTGGCATACATCGTGCCCTCCACTTTGATACGCTATTTAATGATATAGATAAGAGAGAATGCTTTATGAAGGGATTTTCAAATCTCTCAATAACCTTAACAGCAAAATCCTCTGATTCCTCTCTTGGGAGGGTCAGACCCGGAATAATCTCATTAAATATGGTGTCTAGCATAAACTTCTTGGTTAATTCATCGTCCATGGTCTCCTTAATAGTATCGTTTCCCGCCAGATATGATGCTGCCGCAACGGAGGTGTGAGCACCGTTAAGAATTCTGACCTTTCTCTCTCTGTATGGCTTAACATCCTTGGTAAAGATTACGGGAAGTCCTGCCTTATCCAGAGGAAACTCATCAGAAATATC
>JAAYTK010000097.1 GCA_012523775.1 Clostridiales bacterium
GAACATTATACGGAGGGATGTTTTATGAAGAAGATATTAGCAATATTAATGGTTTTAGTGTTGGCAATGGCTACTTTGACAGCATGTGGAACCAAGGACAAGGAAGACGGTGATAATCAAGACACCAATGTTGGCTCAAATGATCAGGAAGATAAGACAGGAAAAGATGATGAAAAGCCGGCCGGTGACACTTATGAAATCGCTTTAATTACCGATAAGGGTAACATCGATGATAAGTCCTTTAATCAGGGCTCCTGGGAAGGACTCGCAGAATTTGCAAAGGCAAATAATATTACACATCAGTATTATAAGCCTGAAGAAGCATCAGATGCCGGTTATCTGGCAGCAATTGACCTTGCTGTAGCCGGCGGTGCTAAGGTCATTGTTACTCCCGGTTTCTTATTCGAGGTAGCTATGTTTGAGGCACAGACTAAGCATCCGGATGTTAAGTTCATTCTTCTTGACGGTTCACCTCATACCGCAGATTATTCTGTATTTAAAACAGAAAGCAATGTGGCCAGTGTTATGTATGCAGAAGAGGAATCCGGTTATCTGGCAGGATATGCTGCCGTAATGGATGGAATGAAAAAGCTTGGCTTCATGGGAGGAATGGCGGTGCCCGCAGTTCAGGCTTTTGGTTATGGTTATTTGCAGGGTGCACAGGATGCTGCTAAGGAATTAGGTCTTGGAGCAGGTGAAGTGGAAGTTATCTATCATTACACAGGTAACTTTGAAGAAAATGACACTAATAAGGCAACGGCAAAGACTATGTATCAGGAAGGCGTTGAAGTAATCTTCGCATGTGGTGGTTCCGTAGGTAAGAGCGTTATGGCCGCTGCTTCCGAAGCAGGAGCTAAGGTTATCGGTGTTGACGTTGACCAAAGATACGACAGCGAAACAGTAATTACATCTGCAACCAAGGGCTTAGGCGCTTCCGTTATCCAGGTTCTGGAATCTATTTATAAGACAGATTCCTTCGATACTTTTGGTGGAAAGACAACATATTTTAATGCCGCTAATGACGGTGTTGGTCTTCCCACAGAGGTTATAGGAGATCCAAGCGGAGATGCCTTTGACAGATTCGAAAGCTTTAATATCGATCAATACAAAGCAATATATGCAAAATTGGTAGATGGGTCAGTAGATCCTATCCGTGAAATCTCAGTTGAAGATCCGGGCGGTGTGGCTACTGCCGATGAGCTAGTAAGCGGACTTAACCTTGTTGAAGTTACGGTAGAAGTAAGATAAGAAACAATCATTGCATAATTTGCATTATTTATAAGAGATAGGCAAATTGACTAAGCCTTAATGCTGGCAATGACACTTAGGGGAAAGGCGGTTGCCTTTCCCCTAATTATTAGAACATAATGAAAAACGGAGCTATTATAACGTTTACGTGGAGGTTCCCATGGAAAATTATATTATTGAAATGCTAAATATTACAAAGATATTTCCCGGTATTATAGCAAATGATAACATTACATTGAGGCTTCGAAAAGGGGAAATCCATGCACTTCTCGGTGAGAATGGCGCCGGTAAATCCACACTGATGAGTGTGCTTTTCGGTCTCTATCAGGCCGATTCGGGTGAAATTCGTAAGAATGGAGAAACAGTCAGAATTAACAATCCTAATGATGCCAATGCTCTGGGGATAGGAATGGTTCACCAGCATTTTAAGCTTGTGGAAATATTTACTGTGCTTGAAAATATAATATTGGGCGTTGAACCTAATAAGATGGGTTTTCTACAGAAGAAAGAGGCCCGAGAAAAGATATTAAGATTAAGTGAACAATATGGGTTAAAGGTTAATCCGGATGCATTAATAGAAAAGATTTCTGTCGGAATGCAGCAAAGAGTAGAGATACTTAAGATGTTATATCGTGAAAATGAAATACTTATTTTTGATGAGCCCACGGCTGTTTTAACTCCTCAGGAAATAGACGAACTTATGGATATTATGAGAGGATTTGCCAAGGAAGGGAAATCGATTCTGTTTATTACACATAAATTAAATGAGATAATTGCGGTGGCTGACCGTTGTACCGTTCTTCGTAAGGGTAAATGTGTCGGTACCGTTGATATTAAAGACACAACTAAGGAAGAACTGTCACGGATGATGGTCGGTCGTGAAGTAAAATTCAGTATTGATAAGTCTGAAAGTAAAGTGAAGGAAAAGGTATTATCAGTACAGAATGTATCAGTTGCATCAGAAACCCATAAGAATCTCGCCGTCAAGAATATCTCCTTTGATGTTCATGCCGGTGAAATTGTATGCTTAGCCGGTATAGACGGTAACGGTCAGACGGAATTTGTATCTGCATTAACAGGCTTACAGAAATTAACCTCGGGAAGGATAACGCTTTGTGACGAGGATATTACCAAAGCATCCATCAGAAAACGGTCAAAAGCAGGAATAAGTCATATACCCGAGGACAGGCATAAGCATGGATTGGTGCTTGATTATACATTGGAGGAAAACATTGTATTACAGCGATATTGGCAGCCTCAGTTTCAGAAGAACGGCTTTATTAAGAAACGGGCTGTAAGAAATTATGCCAAGAAATTAATAGATCAATATGATGTTCGCAGCAGTCAAGGACCTTTAACCGTAGTACGAAGTATGTCAGGCGGTAATCAACAAAAGGCAATTGTTGCCAGAGAAATCGATAAAGAGCATAAGCTTCTGGTGGCCGTACAACCTACAAGAGGACTCGATGTCGGAGCCATTGAATATATTCACAGACAACTTATTGCATCCAGAGATTCGGGGAAGGCGGTCCTTTTGGTTTCCCTTGAACTGGATGAGGTAATGAACATCAGTGACCGGATTCTTGTCATGTATGAGGGCGAGATTGTCGGGGAGCTTGATCCAAAGAATACAACAATCCAGGAATTAGGCCTATATATGTCAGGTGCAAAACGGGATACGAGTAAAGGAGAATAAGTATGCAAAACAGATTAGATTCGGTTGAGATGCCTTGGATCAAAAGAATATTTAAGAGTAAATCTTTTTCAGCGTTTACCTCTGCATTGCTTGCAATATTCCTAGGATTAGTAATTGGGTTTATCGTTATGCTTATAGCTAAACCGGAAAAAGCAGTAGCAGCAATCCAGAAAATATTATTTTATGGATTTACGGATCTCGGTAATGTTTTTTACTTTGCAACCCCTATATTAATGACCGGTCTTGCAGTAGGCTTTGCTTTCAAAATGGGTTTATTTAATATCGGAGCTTCGGGTCAATATACAGCGGGAATGTTTTGTGCAATGTATGTGGGTTTTATGTGGAAGCTTCCTCCCGGAATACATTGGATTGTCTGTGTATTGGCAGGTATGGTAGGTGGAATGCTCTGGGGTATGATTCCGGGTATCTTTAAGGCTTTTCTCAATGTTAATGAGGTTATAACCTCAATAATGTTTAATTATATAGGAACATATCTTGTTGATATGCTTATAAAAGGGAACTCCAAAATGTATGTAACAACGACTACAAGGAGTGCATATCTTCCAAGAACGGCACAGCTTCCATCCCTTGGAGTAAAAAACTCCAGTGTAAATATATCGATATTTTTTGCTATCGGACTGGCTATTCTGTTATTTATCATATTGAACAAGACGACCTTTGGATATGAGTTAAAGGCTACAGGATATAATAAGCATGCCAGTAAGTATGCAGGCATGAAGGGAACCAAGAATATTATACTTACCATGATGATAGCCGGAGGATTGGCAGGATTGGGCGGAGCCTTTGCTATTCTTGCTCCATCCACAATAGCAGGAAGCAGCCAGACCTATGAACCTATAAATGTAATTGCAGCCAACGGATTTAACGGTATTGCGGTGGCATTATTAGGTAATTCCAGTCCGTTGGGAATAATATTTTCATCTGTTTTTATTTCCCACATACAACGGGGTGGAAGTCAGACGAGTATCTTAGGGTTTAAGCCTGAGATTATCGATGTGGTTATATCAATTATAATTTATTTCTCGGCATTTTCTCTGATTATGAAAGCTGCCTTAGGAAGTTTATTTAGGAAGAGAGCTAAGGCAACTATGGAAGTCATAAGCGAAGCGACAGTAGATATTCCTGATGTTACTGACAGTAATCAGGATGTAGAAGATAAGGAGGTATAGGAATGGATATCTTATTTTATCTTATTCAAAATACACTTCCGGTTGCTGTGGCATTATTATTGGTAGCTTTAGGCGGAATGTACAGTGAAAGAAGTGGAGTAATTAATA
>JAAYTK010000107.1 GCA_012523775.1 Clostridiales bacterium
AAAACTTGATAATAAAAAGGACATATCCATATTCCTATCACTTTAATTATAGTAAAGAATATAAATATGTCCAATATTAGTGTTATCATACATCAAATATTCAATAAAGCCCGACAAATTCTCTGTTTTCTGCTGTTTACTCCATCAAGCTTTACTGCTTATTCCATCATCTTCTTACTGTATCCATGAGCCTGCTCCAGCATCATATCCTTCACCTTCATCAGGCGGACCTGCGTGCTGCGCTCATTTTCATCAAGCTTCATTATGATGTATTTGATTTTTTCCTGCATATCAGGAATCATTACATGCTCAAGGGCATTTACTCTGCGTCTGGTCTTTTCAATTTCTGCAGCCATCAGCTGACAGGACTTCTCCACCTCGGCAAGCTTAAGCATATCGGGAAGAATGTCTGCAAGGCTCTTAACCGCATCGTCCAAATCACTTGATGTAAATGCATATCCGTAAGGGTATATATCATTCTCGTCCGGTGTCTTGGTCTTATACTCGAACTGCGGTATATCGACACTCATGACATTTCTCGTATGAGTATCCAGATAAACCTCCTGCCTCGGAGCCATCAGTGAAACATTGATTATCTCATCAGCCATCACAGACCTTGCCAATACAAAATTCTTATTCGCACGGTGAATTCCGGCTTCGACCTTCTCACGCAGGGCTTTATTCTCCCTGACCATATCAAGAAATCTTCTCATAAGCTCATCTCTTTTATCCTTAAGAAGCTTATGACCCCTGATAGCAGTTACTAATTTTCTCTTAAGTCTGGTTAATTCCATACGGGTAGGATTTACTTGTTTGGTTACCATATTACCTACTCCTTATCATAATATTCATCCAGCAGCTCATCCTTAATTCTCTTAAGCTCTGCCCTTGGAAGCATCCTGAGAAGCTTCCAGCCCAGATTCAAAGTTTCCTCTATATCACGGTTCGTTTCATAGCCCTGAGATACATACTCTTTCTCGAAGGCATCTGAAAACTGTGCATACAGCTTATCTATATCCGTAAGTGCCGCTTCTCCAAGAACGACCATCAGCTCTTTCGCTTCCTTACCTCTTGCATAAGCCGCGAATATCTGGTTCATGGTATTGGCATGATCCCTTCTGGTCTTTCCTTCACCGATACCCTTATCCTTAAGACGTGACAGGGAAGGAAGTACGTCTATCGGAGGCTCAATACCCTGTCGATGCAGCTCACGGCTAAGTATGATCTGCCCCTCTGTGATATAGCCTGTAAGGTCCGGTATCGGATGGGTCTTATCATCCTCCGGCATGGTAAGTATCGGAATCAACGTAATACTTCCCGGTTTGCCCTTCTTACGTCCTGCTCTCTCATATAAGGATGCAAGGTCAGTGTACATATAACCGGGATATCCGCGGCGACCCGGAACCTCCTTACGGGCAGCAGACACTTCACGAAGGGAATCTGCGTAGTTCGTAATATCGGTCAGAATTACAAGCACGTGCATATCCTTTTCGAATGCCAGATACTCGGCTGCGGTAAGTGCCATACGGGGCGTAGAGATACGCTCAATAGCCGGGTCATTAGCCAGATTGATGAACATAACCGTTCTGTCTATAGCACCAGTCTTGCGGAATGACTCCGTGAAGAAGTTAGCTTCTTCGAAAGTGATACCCATAGCTGCAAATACAACGGCAAACGGCTCTGAAGTACCGCGAACTTTAGCCTGTCTGGCTATCTGTGCCGCAAGATTCGCATGGGGAAGTCCGCTGGCGGAGAATATCGGCAGCTTCTGTCCCCTAACCAGTGTATTTAATCCGTCGATTGCAGACACACCTGTCTGAATAAACTCCTGCGGATAATTTCTTGCTGCAGGATTCATGGGAAGACCGTTAATATCCAGTCTTTGTTCCGGCAGTATATCCGGTCCGTTATCTATCGGTCGACCTAAGCCGTCAAATACACGGCTTAACATATCCTCTGACACTCCAAGCTCCATGCTGCGACCAAGGAAGCGCACCTTGCTGCTTGCCAGATT
>JAAYTK010000013.1 GCA_012523775.1 Clostridiales bacterium
ACGCAATTTCTGAGCAGTGATTTTCGACCACAAAACCCCGAAAAGCCCTTATATCAAGCACTTTTACACTTTTACTTATCAACCTTTGACATCAATACCAGACACTCAACATGCACCGTCTGAGGAAACATGTCTACCGCACATGCCTTCTCCACTTTATATCCTCTTTCCTGTAGGATTTCCAGGTCTCTCATAAGCGAGGTTGGTTTACAGGAGATATAGACGATTCTGTCTACGCCATAGTCTATGATTTTATTAAGAGCCTTAGGGTGAACTCCGTCTCGTGGTGGGTCTAATATAATTATATCCGGCTTATCTTGCAGCTCGTCCAGTACCTTTAGAACATCCCCTACTACGAATTCACAGTTAGTAATATTGTTAAGGGAGGCATTCTCTCTGGCGGCATCCACCGCCTCCTCAACAAGCTCTACCCCTGTTACTTTTCCTGCCACGGGAGCCAGAAGCTGTGCTATGGTTCCGGTTCCGCTGTATAGGTCAAAGACATTCATGTCCTTTGTATCCCCAACATATTCCCGAGCCTTTGTATATAATACCTCTGCCCCCAGGGAATTTGTCTGAAAGAATGAATATGCGGATATCTTAAACCTCAATCCCAGAAGTTCTTCATAGATATGATCTCTGCCATACAGAAGCTCGATTCTGCCACTTTGAACCACATCCGCCTTACTGTCATTATAGGAGTGAAGTATTCCCACTATGCTTCCCTGTATTTTGAGCTCAATAAGAAGGCTCGTCAGGCCATTCAACAATTCGCTCTCATGGGATTTATCTCTATTGTAATACTCTGATGTCGTCACCAGGTTAATCAGTATTTCACCGGTCCTTACTGCCTTTCTGATTACCAGATGGCGTAGATATCCCTTATGTGTAAGCTTATGATAATAATCCACTCCCTTACCGCTGAAATAATCCAGCACACAGGAAAGGATAATATTATAATCTATATCTACGATTGCACAGTCATCTGTTGTCAGGATATCATGGAAGGAGCCTCTTTTGTGCAGTCCAAGAGACAACGGTCCATCCTTATATTCATCGCCAAAGGCGAACTCCATCTTATTGCGATACCTCCATTCTATGGGGCTTCCAATGATTCCTTCAAAGATATAGTCCTCACATACCCTGTCTATGAGGCCCTTAACCTGTTCCCTTTTTAACTCCAACTGCTGCTCATATGAAAGGGTATGATAATTACATCCTCCACATTCACCAAATACCCTGCATGCCTTATCCCTGGTTTCAAGAGGAGATTTCTCAAGAACCTCAATTAATCTTCCTTCTGCTTTTCCTTTTCTTATTTTATTTACAGCAAAGCATATCTTCTGTCCGGGTATCGAATTCTTTACAACGGCCTTTTCATCATCCACCATTACTATTCCTTTGTTAGGAAACTCTACCCTAAGCACTTTACCCTCATAAATCTTTCCTTTTTTCATATATTTCATTTCAATCATTTACGATTAGCGTCGTTTTAGCTTGTCCTTTCCTTTCGATTATATGTTAATTATATCATATTCTCTCGAATATATAATTGAATTTATTGCTAATATAGGTCTGTTTATATAAAAATGATATTATTTGTACTAAAAATAACCATATTTGACCTATATTTATCCTTATTTATACATTATAATATAACATTGACATCAATATGCATATACATATTAGGGAGGCAAACACTAATTACTTGTCTAAGTTAAAACATCTGAAGGAGGTTAAGTTTTATGAGAAAAATTATATCTGTTATGTTAGTTATATCTTTAGCTCTATCTCTTTCATCCTGTGGTAAGCCAAAGGAAGTAAGAGAGCTTGAAAAACTGTCAGAAGCCCTGGGGAAATTTGCCGAGGATAGTTCGAAAGCTTTAAATAATATCGCCGATTCATTCGATGATTATGATTATTCGGACGATGATTATGATTACTCGGACGATGATTACGACTATTCAGACGATGATTATGATTACTCTGATGATTATGATTATTCGGATGACGACTACGATTATTCGGATGACGATTATGATTATAATAATGTTTATGAACCAGTCGAGGATATGGAACTGACTAATTTCTTTACCGCATACAGTGATGCAATAGGTAGATTTGAAGGCCCTATTAATAACTGGGAGCCTGAGAATTTCCTTATGTTTGATGCGGCATTAGACTATATGTCTCCTAGTCTGCATTTTCTAAGCATGTCTTTATATGACAGCTTATTAATATTTGGTATGGACGAAGGGGAGTATAAGGAAGTTAGTGGTAATATTGTCAACTTTGGTAAGGAATATGTAAGAGAAGACGACGGCTTCAGCTATACCAGTAAAAAAGGTGATATTGAGGTTACTAAGGGTACACTTGATACCTCATCTAATACCCTTGTATTTGAGACTTATACTGAACGTAATGGTGAAAAAGTTGCCAGGGCAGTTTCAGAAGTGGTTCGTCTCTCAGACGGCACCTACATTGCACAGACATTGCATAAGAATGAAGTATATGATGAAAGAATAGAGGATAAGGGAGATGCCGTCTTTATGGTCTTTAACAAAGACAGATTGGAAGTAATCAGAGCAAAATTTGAACCCAATGTTAACTTTAGCTACAATTCCATTATTGGAAAAGGCATGACGACTCCTGATGATATGGCTAAGGGTTATACCCTAGTTAGAAAAATGATTGTAGAAGATGGAAATGTAGATGTAGAATCATATGATTAATACACGCTTAGAAGAAGGGGCTGCTAAAAACAGCCCCTTAATTATATAATATTACCTTTTATTCTAAACCTTCAACATTCGCCAGATATACTATCGATATGATCTCATCATTCATGGTAATGAATTGCAGTCTGGAATCGTCCTTCGTATAGGTATATGCCCCTGAGGCTTCTTCATAATTATCCCCGTAAGCCGCTATCATGTCATCCACAGTTGAGCCAAGATATATGCCCTCAGGAGTTTCTACACTATCATCCATAAGGGTAACTGCAGAGATATAATCATGTCCATCCAATGGATATGTGGTTATCTCGAATCCCGGATAGGTATAGAACTTATCCAACCCTTTAAATGCACAGCTTTCAGCTTCAAAATAATGCATGGCCTCTCCTAAAGCTTCTATAACCGGTGCAACATCCGTATTCATATAAATACTGACATTGTTATACTCGAATGAATATCCGGAAGGCTCCTTAATCAAGTCATCCTGTTTATTCTCTTTCTCAGTATTTTCTTGTTTGGGAATGTCAGTAGGCTCCTTTGTGTCTGAAGGCTCTTCCTTTGTCCCACAGCCTGTAAGTAATAATGCAATTAATATAAAAAGAAATATTTTCCTCATTTGCCATCTCCTATTAATCATTATATTCAACACAGATTAGTAATACGTGAATATTTTATTCCAAATAATCTGATTTGTCAATTAATCATCGTCCTGACCGCCTCCGATGGTCTGGGCCACAGCTCCATAGCTTTTTAAATATCCATACTCCTTAAGCTCTCTCTCCTGGTCCTCCTTCATGGCATAATAGAAATCCACCTTTTCCTGCCAAATACGGCTATATTCTTCGTCGCTCCTGTGATCCGGAAGATTAAATTCATTGCTTAATATCTCCCCGAAGTACTCCGTGAACTTCTCTGCCCCTGAAAGATTAAGATGAAGGCCTCCGTCAAAAGTATCCTTATCGTATTCGATTCCTATCTTATCTTCGGCAATATCAAGAAAATTGATATATGTCAGGTCATTCTCCTCAGCAAATTCAACCATCTGACTGTCCCATTGAGGATACCAGTAAGGATATACACTGGGTGATTTTATAAGGATAAGCTCGATATCATTATCCTTACAAAGCTTTGTCATTTTCTCCAGGTAATAGTAGCTGTTGTCTCCGAAGCTGTAATCTGCCAATATCCTTCCCTTAGGAATATATCCGACAGGCTTTACATCGACTCTCATAAGATATCCGTTATGAGATATCCTATCCTTGCCAAATAAATACTTAAAATCCTCTGAGCTTATATCATTCCATCTCGAATGATACCTCAGAATGGGGAATATATAGGTAATCAGGTCCTCATTGTCCATCATAGAAGCCTTAATCGCACCAATCTTATGCTTGGACAGCTTCATGCCGTCTAGGGTGAGCCTATTATACGCTTCCTTCTGTGGCTCGTTGTATTTCATGGATAGCACATTAAAGACCACTACCTTCGGCTTTTCATATTCGAGCGTTTCCTCCAGCAGATAATAGGATTGCCAGATGAGCTGCTGAGCACTGCCCCTTATATAGCTTGTAATACCGAATTTCTCCCATAAGGTAACAGGGGATACATTTGAGAACACCTCACAGTCTCCCACGAAGATTACATCATGCTTTTTTTCTTCCCTATAATATTCTTCCACAAGATTACCCTCGGGGATTTCTGACATATATTTAGGCATAAATAATTCCTGCAGAAAGAATATAACGAGAATTAGCAATACAAATGCCACTATATTAATAATAATCTTTTTCTTCTTCATATGTTTTCAGCCTTTCTATCTAAAACTGGCTATAAATAAATTGACTGGAGTCATAACCAACGCCGTAAGCTCCGAATATCAGTATAGAAATAATCAGAATAAAATATGACAGGTACCTGACCGTTAACGGCTTTGTTGCCAACTGCTCCCTAAAGCTAAATGATCTGGATTTCAGACTTACATATAATATAATAAATACCGCCAAAATCAATACGATATAGTCCGATATATTAAGGCCAAGCCCTAATAATCCCCCATTAAACAGCTCATTCCAATTCCACTTAGTAAATACTGTTCCATACATTCTGAATGTAGTACTTACATTTCTGTAGCAGTCCAGGGTACGCAAAAAGCTCATGAGCCAGAAAGTTCTGGCCACCTGGAAAAGCCTATACCAGAAGGTATTCTGCACATTGAAGCGATTATGGAAACGGTTGTATAGTGGTATACATTCCTGAGATACCAGTATAACCAAGCAGTTTAACAGTCCCCACACAATGAAATTCCAAGCCGCTCCATGCCATACACCGGTTGTAAACCATACAACAATCGATGCTATATATACAGGAATTCTTTTTCCTATGGCATCACCAAACAGTTTCCTGCATTTCTTTGATAAATTAAGCATGGACTTACTGACTGATATAGGAAAGAACATATACTCTCTAAACCAGGCACCAAGAGTAATATGCCATCTTCTCCAGTATTCCGTAATCGATTTTGAAAAATACGGTCGCTCAAAGTTCTCTCTCAGGCGAACACCAAATAGCTCTGCAACACCTATAGCTATATCGATTCCTCCGGTAAAATCCGCATAAAGCTGTATTGCATAGAAGAACATCCCAACAAGAACATATACTCCCTGATAACCCTCAGGATTTCTGATTATGGTATTTACAGCCACCAATAATCTGTCTGCAACCACCAACTTCTTAAAAAATCCCCAAAGTATTCTCTGAAGCCCGAATGATATCGCCTTGGAATCAAAGGACTTCTCACCAAATAAGGTTTCCTTCAAATCATCAAATCTATTTATAGGTCCCTGAATCAATTGAGGGAAGAAGGAAATGAATAATGCCAGTTTAAAGACGTTTTTCTCATATGGGTTCTTGTCCCTATATACATCTATAATATAGCTCATCGTCTGAAATGTATAAAAGGATATTCCAAGAGGAAGTACAAAGCCAAATAGCGGCATATTATTCTCAATCTTGAGCAAATCGAATACCGATTTAATATTAAGTATAACAAAATCGGAGTACTTTAGCACTGCAAGAATGCCAAAATTAAAAACCATACAAAGCACAAGCCACATTTTCTGCCTTTTCTTTATCCGTGCTTTATAGGCCTTTCTTTCCTCCCTGGATAACGCTTCCTTATTTACCTTAAGATACTCTTCCTGGTTATCTCGAAGTAGTCCTATTCTTTGGCTTGCGAAATAAGTAGTAAGGGTAGTGGCGAGAATATATGCCAGATACCCTAATCCTGCAAAGCTATAAAAGACATAGCTTGCTAACAGAAGAAGCATCCATTGGAATCTCTTCGGTATTATATAAAACAGTACAAACAATACTAATACAAATAAGATAAACTCATATGTTGTAAAAAGCATAAAGCCCCCTATTATTCATCCTCCAACAGTCTTTCGATTAAGGCATATATAGCCTTGGCGGAGTTAAAATTCTCTGGTATGATTTCCTCTACAGGAATAGTAACGTCAAATTCCTCACTTAGATCCGATATGAGTGTTACAATATCGAAGGAATCAATAATTTTATCATCAATAAGGGTATTGCAGGTTTCAAAGTCAATTTCAGGATGTAATCCCTGTAAAATCTCAAGCACTTGTTCCATATTACTTCTCCTCTTTTTTATAATTTACCTTCATACATTTCCTTCAACAACACACGGTTAATTTTCCCATTTGCTGTTAGCGGCATACTGTCCAGATTCTCTATCATGTTTGGAACCATATATCTCGGTAGCTTTTGCTTCAGGAATGCTGCAACCTCAGCTTTTGCAATATCACCGACATAATAGAGTATTATTTTCTTTTTAATGTCGTCGAAGACACAGCAGGCAGTCTTTATCATGGGATGCATATTTGCCACCACCTCAATCTCTCCCAACTCTATGCGATGACCCATATGCTTAATCTGATTATCCTTTCTGGATACGAATATCAGCTCGCCCCTCTCATTATATCTGCCCAAATCTCCGGTTCTGTATATAAGCTCGGGATAGGAATCATTTAAGGGATTTTGCACGAATACTTCATTCGTCTTTTCCGGATTCCTATAATAGCCCAGAGTCAGCGATGTTCCGCGAATACAGATCTCACCGGTCTCACCCTGCTTAGCCTGCTTATTATCCTCATTAAGCAGTATTATATCCGTATTTCTAAAGGGTCTTCCTATAGGAATCGCCTCATCCAGCTCAAAATCCCGATCCACCTCATAATAACAGGACATTCCTGTACATTCGGTCGGTCCGTACAGATTAATAAATCTTGCATTGGGAAGGTATTTTCTCCACAGATTGAACTGCTTTATCGGAAATACCTCACTACCGAAAGCTATGGTGTGAAGATACTCAGGAACCGTTTTTTCAAAGGTTCCGAAAGCAGAAATCATTGTAAGAGCGGATACAACCCAGCAAATGGTATTAATCTTCTTCTCATTCAAGAACTCCACCAGTTTAAGCGGAAACATGAACAGACTCTTAGGTATAATATAGGTCGTAGCACCGTATTTTAATGTGGGATAAAGCTCCTTAAGGCATGCATCCACATATAGCGGAGTCTGATTGCCGAACACCGTATCCTCACTTATTCTTAGCACCTCTGACATATTCTCAATATAATCTATAACAGAGCGATGGCAGGCCACAACACCCTTTGGTATTCCTGTAGAGCCCGATGTAAATACTATATATATGGGATCAGTATCTATCTGTCTGTCTCTGATAAGCGACAATGCATGATCGTCACATACAGTCTTTATGGCTTCATCATACAGATATACCTTTCCTTTATAGTCAAATTCATTTATTGTATTAATGGTCTCGTTATCACATATTACAGCCTTGGGATTAAGACTTTTAAATATAAGCTCAATCCTATGCCTTGGCATTTCCTCATCTATAGGAACATAAAAGCATCCGGAATATATTACTCCGTAGAATGTAATTATCGCACTCGGGTGCTTTCCCATAAATACAACAATGGGCTCCTTATAATGGCCCTTTTGCTGTAGGAATGTTCCTATTGACCTTGATTTATCGTAGACCTCACTAAAGCTGGCACCCTCTCTCTCATCAGCATATGCTGTCTTGTCGGGCACCCTACCAACTATATTCTCTAAATACTCCAAAACATTATTTTGCATTCTCTATATGCCTTCCTACTTATGTATATTCTTGCTTTAGCCTTGCACCGCATCTGATTACGCTGCACATGGCCAGTATCTCCAGTGCATCAACAAATCCCTGTCCGATATTCTCATCACGATTTATCATGGACAGCTCAGTACATCCTAATATGATGATATCCGAACCCTTTCTTATCAATTCATCCTTAATAACTGCAAACCTGTTCATATCTACAGGCTTACCCGCCTTTACATTATCATATATCAGGCTTGTGACCAGAGACTGACTATGCTCTGACGGAATGATTGGATTTATTCCTTCTTTTTCAAGCTCATGTTGAAATAAAAGGCTTTGTATTGTGCCCTCGGTAGCCATAATACCGGCATAACTAATATTATGTCTCTTAAGATACTTCGCCGTCTCACTGATAATATTGATTATCGGTATATTTAGACTGTCTGTCAGTTCATTATAAAAATAATGTGCTGTAATACAGGGCATAGCTATATAATCAGAACCCAGTTCTTCTAAGACCTTACCTATTTCAATCAGATACGGCAGAGGGCTCTTTGCACTTCTACCCAGAATATAATCTGTTCTGTCCGGTATGGAGGGCTTACTGATTATATTAATGTCTAAATGCTCCTGGTCATTTTCAGCTTCCGTCATTCGGCTGACAAGCTCATAAAAATATGCAGTTGCAACCGGCCCTAAACCTCCAATTACCCCTAATTTCTTAGCCATGTTTCTCCCTTCGGTGCATCATTAAAGTATTTTTAATTCTCAGGTGTTGCGGGATATAAGGACTTGTCAAAGGTATAATAATTATTTCCTCTCTTCTTTGTATAAGCCTCAACCTCTGCATCGGTAAGCATGAATGTCGGCAGTTTATCCTTATTGGGACAGGTATCAAAATGATACCAACCGTCTCCGCAATTTATCAGATTCCAGAAATGCTGAGTTTTTCCTCCTACCCTTGTTACTCTCATATTGTCAATTCCTGCACGGGTGAGGAATGCTTCAGCAACCGCATAATAGGTAAAGCAATCACCGAGACCGTTAATGATTCCCCTATAGGCCTCCTTCTTCCAATCACTCTTATCTGATGTACCTACATAGCCTACATGTGCCTTAACCCACTGATAAATCTCCCATGCCACTTCTCTCTTAGTCATGCCTTCAGTGGTTATATCGGCTAGTATGGCATCCACCTTATCAAAAAGCATTTCATCGGTAACAACAAATGGCTCTACAGTAACAGTAGCAGTTTTGGATGTTTTATTTCCTGCTGAATCCTGTGCCGTATAATAGACCTTATAGGTACCTACCTTATTAATATTTACTTTACTTGAATCTACCTGGAATGTAATATCCTTATCCTTATTATCCGTGACACTTACGCCTCTTTTATAGGATACGGCATTTCCCTCAAGTACGGTAAGATCCTTAACGCCATAGAACACCGGAGGCTCTGTATCCTCCTTCACCGTCAGAGTAGATATGACCTCTGTCTTATTACCATAAGAATCCTCGACTATGATAGGTATCTCCTGTGTACCCAATGTATCAAAATCCGGCTGCACACCAAAATCGACCTTTATACCTGAGATATCATGAATATCCTTTACGAATTCAACAGGTGACAAAGGCTCTCCCTTCCATGCTTCCTTATTAACGGGAGTTGCGGTTGGTGGTGTTGTATCCACAACCTCTATATTGGAGCTTAGAACCCTTCCGTCCACCTCAATCTGTATGGTATGAACGGTGGGCTTACTTGTATCCAAATCGCTTAAATCCGATATAAAAAATATTACTATATTATCATTATCCACAAAATCCTCAGGTTTGACATCCAGCGCAGTGCCTGCCTCAACCTGAACACTGCTTTGTACACCAAGCACAGTTAGCTTAGAGGTAATAATTGTAATGTTGTGGCCTAAATCCTCCAGCGCAATCTTTACTTCTTTTTCACCCGGAGTGGATGTATCCGGTTCCGTCACAAAGGATACTCTTACATCGGTGGCGTCTACCAGATTATCAATAAAGGTGAATGGCTTAACCTGTTCATTCCTTAATGCCATGACCTCCACAGGAACAGCAACCGGAGGAATAGTGTCCACTATCTCCAGTTTTGAGGTATGGACTTTTTTGTTCACCCTTATCTGAACCTCGTATAAGCCCGGAGTATTTAGGTCTATGCTGTTAATATCAGTGACGAAGCTTCCGCTTTTGTCCTTCTCCAGCAGAAACTCATTTACATCAATATCGGGAGTACCTGCCTCTATAACTACGGCACTAACAACCATTGGCCTCATATCCAGGTATGCTAATCCGGCTACCACTATCAGCATAAACAGGCTAAAAAGCATAACAATTATCTGTAATATACGCTTTGTCCTTCTCCTTCTCCTTCTTTTCGCATTGTTTCTCATAATGCCTCCAAATTATTTGCTACATATATGCTTAATCTAATTTTAATATACAATAACTTATTATGTCCATTAGTATATATTAATCCGAAAATAAAAGAATGTCAATACAACTATAACTGCTATAAATAAGGGGAATTATTACTGTTATATTTCATATAATTATTTTATATTATTAACGTAATTTCTTATTTTATATAATTAACTATCATCATTTTTTTGATGCTATTACATTTTACCGCAAAGCACAATATCATGAATAAAGAAGCCGAGCTCTAAAATAACACTTTACTTTAGTACTGTATAATGGTAAAATTGTATTGTGTGAAAAATACTATTGGATGAAAGGAAGGAGTCCAAACGATGAGTAAGAACATCAGAACACCGGCTGTTGACCATTTATTTGAAGCCATTCTTAACCTCAGGGATTCTGAAGAATGCTATAAATTCTTTGAAGATATTTGTACTGTTAATGAACTGCTATCCTTATCACAAAGATTTGAGGTTGCAAGAATGCTTCGTAAGCAAAAAACTTATCTTGAAATTGCCGAGAAAACCGGGGCTTCAACAGCTACCATCAGCCGTGTTAATCGTTCCTTGAATTACGGTAATGATGGTTATGATATGGTATTTGCACGCATGAAGAGCTTCAATTCAAATAATTAACATATCTATAAAGCCCATATCAATTTCTGATATGGGCTAATATTTTGCTATTAAACTTATTCTATATTACTTCTTTTCGTTTTTACCGTTACCTGTACCTTTATTATTGTCCGTCTTTTTATCGTTATTCTTACTGCTTTCTTTACCGGCGTCAGATCTTTCCTTAGCCCGTGCTTCCATATCAGGCTTTAGGGAATGATCAATAATCTGCTCAATTACATGCTTTCTCATATATACATCAAAGCACAGTATACATATGAAGGCGAACATAGAAAGAAAATCCCGCTCATCCTTCTTCTTCACAAATTCAAAGGATTCCTTGGCCTTTGTCATCTTCCGAATCATATCCTTGGTAAGAGCATCTGTCTGTTCTTTCTCAATCTTGAAAATTTCACTATAGATTTCTTCAAGACCAATATCCGTCTTTCCGCCATAGAACCTCTCTGTTAAAGGATTAAATATGCTTTGAATATCACTGATGGATAAAATATTCTTAAAATAATAAATAAATATAAGAAGGAACATATGCTCCTTAGTATATTTTTTCCTGTCAGGAGGAGGAAGTAATTCGTTCTTAGTGTAATTATTAATCATGGTCTTAGTAAGAAGCTTATCCTCACTATACCTCTTGGATGATTTCAGGTGCTTATCCATAAAGGTTGTCACCTGATCCATATATAAATCGATATTCGGTATATCATCCGGCATTATATATTTTACATTTTTTAAATCATTTATTAGGCTGGAGATATACTCCTCTTTCGATATATCCAATTTACTCACCTCTACTTAATTATATAGTAACCGATACTAGATGTCAAAGTGAAAATAATGATGTCAGCTTGAATATGACCCATCACTATGCTATACTTATCCTATGCTTTTTTTAAAATATTTTAGACAGGCAGGTTAAAACATGAGTATATATGATTCACTTAATCCCGAGCAAAAACGGGCAGTTTTACATGATAAGGGTCCTCTCCTGATATTGGCAGGTGCCGGTTCAGGCAAGACCAGAGTGCTGACACATCGCATTGCATACTTAATAGAGTATAGGAATGTTAACCCTTGGAATATTCTTGCTGTCACATTTACCAATAAGGCAGCCAGAGAAATGAAAGAAAGGGTGGAGAACATTGTTGGCTACGGTTCAGATTCTATATGGGTCAGCACCTTTCATTCTACCTGCGTCCGTATTCTTAGACGCTTCATTGATAGGATTGGCTACGAGCGTAGCTTCACCATATATGATACCGATGATTCCAAGACCTTAATGCGGGAGGTATGCAAATATCTTGAAATTGATACCAAAAGAATACCCGAGAAAAGTATTTTAGGTGCAATATCAAAAGCTAAGGATGAACTGACAACACCCGAGGAATTTGAGAAATCCGTGGGCAATGATTACAAGCTAAAAAAACTGGCAGAAGCCTATAAGGAATACCAGAAGCGTCTTAAGTCGAGCAATGCCTTGGATTTTGATGATTTAATTGTGAAGACGGTCGAGCTCTTTATGAATGATAAAGAAGCTCTTACTTATTATCAGAACAGATTCCGCTATATAATGGTGGATGAATATCAGGATACCAATACCGCACAGTTTCGTCTGATTCATCTTCTCGCCTCCGGAGTCGACGAATATGGTGAGAGGGAATATAATCTTTGCGTTGTAGGCGATGACGATCAGAGCATATACAAATTCCGTGGTGCCAACATACAAAATATTCTCAGCTTTGAAAAGGCATTCCCAAATACCTGTGTTATAAAGCTTGAGCAAAACTATCGTTCTACCAAAAACATTTTAGCCGTGGCCAATGGGGTTATTGCCAATAATCAAGGCCGTAAGTATAAATCACTCTGGACCGACAATGATGATGGAGAACTGGTAAAATATACGCTATTCGAATCTGATTTAGAAGAAGCAGACCGAATTACAAGTGAAATCAAACGCACTGTCGAGAACAGCGATGCAAGCTACAATGATTTTGCCATACTGTATAGAACCAATGCTCAATCCCGAATATTTGAAGAAAAACTTATCCTTAGAAATATACCTTATAAAATAATCGGAAGTGTGAATTTCTATGCCCGTAAGGAAATTAAGGATATTCTTGCCTATCTTAAAACCATAGATAACGGCCTTGACAATATAGCGGTAAAGAGAATAATCAATGTCCCCAGACGTGGAATAGGTCTTACTACCATAGATAGGGTTAACGACTATGCCATTCTTAACGATATGAGCTTTTATGACGCTCTTGTCCGAGCCGAGCAGATTCCGGGCTTGGAGCGTACGGCTAATAGAATAATGCCCTTCGTCAGTATGATAGAAGGACTACGGTCAAGGCTATATCAGGAGAACTATGATTTAACCCGGATTATCGATGATGTCCTGGAGGCTACCGGATACCTTAAGGACCTTGAGGCCGAGGGCACAGATGAAGCAAATGACCGTATAGCAAATATTGACGAGCTTATTAATAAGCTGGTTACATATTTTGAGGGAGCCGAGGAAGAGCCTACATTGAGTGGCTTTTTAGAAGAGGTTGCTCTGGTATCCGATATCGACAACTATGATGAGGAAACAGACAATATAGTGCTTATGACACTCCACAGCGCCAAAGGCTTGGAATTCCCCTATGTCTATATATGCGGTATGGAGGAAGGTATTTTCCCAAGCTACATGTCCATTTATGCTGATAATCCACAGGAGGAAATCGAGGAGGAAAGGCGGTTATGCTATGTGGGAATAACCAGAGCCATGAAGAGACTGTCTCTGACCGGTGCCAGGCACCGTATGCTTCGCGGTGAGACGTTATACAATAAGCCATCCCGCTTCATTAATGAGATACCAAGCCATCTTCTGAAGACAAACATGCCTGAAGGAAATGCTGCTCCCAGCGTCTACCGTGAATCTCAGATGAATCATAAGCCATATGTTACTTCAGAGCCGAAAAATTTCCCAGGAGGCAATATGGGTACCTTGGATTATGGTATCGGTGATAATGTAAGGCATATCATATTCGGGACAGGTACAGTCACTAACATAACCATGGGAGGCAGGGATTATGAGGTTACGGTAGAATTCCCTGAGTATGGAGTTAAAAAGCTCATTGCTTCATTTGCCAGATTAACTCGTGTAGATTAATTATTATTGAATAAAAAGTTAAATGTTAAGTAATTATAATATATAGCTTTTAATCAATAAATATGTTATACTTATAACATAAACTTCATATTATGGATATGATTAACAGGAAAGGATGTGCTGACATGAGCAATAAATTCGATGACTTTTTAAGCGCAATTAAAATAGGAGAACTCATGCACAAGAAAAATCCTATCGAGAAAAAGAAAAATACCGTTGTTTGTATACTCGCAATAATCGGTGCCGTTGCAGCCGTAGCTACTATAGCATACGCTGTGTACAGATATTTAAATCCTGATTATTTAGAGGACTTCGATGATGACTTCGATGAATTTGAGGAATATGAAGATGATGATGATATCATAACAGACACAACAGAAGAAGCTGCTACAGAGGAATAGTACTAATATCTAAAATATGTGATTAATGATGACCATACTTCTTAACGAGGTATGGTCATTTTCATTATAATCCTAATTAGCGGCATTATTATTTCATATGTTTCATATAGGAAGAGTATTTAATTCCGGAATATAAAAGTACCTCCTAAGTAGATATAGAGTGTTTACCCTGTCTACTTAAGAGGTATCTTATTCATATCAAAATTAAATGGTGTTTCCTAATTTATAACTATTTTTTCAATGCTTCCTTAGCATACTCAGTCGTAATAATTGCCTCGTAAGGGACTCGTTTTTCAAGCTCTCCGGCTTCCTCTAGTATATCCTGCAACAAAGTAAGACTTGCCTCTTCAAATATGAGATTATCTTTCCATGTGTCCTGTTCATAATATCTTGTTACAAGCATTACAAGTGTCTTCTCATCGGTTTCCTTAAATTGACCGGATATAGCTTTTGCGATTTCCTCCGGACTATGGCTCTGCACATAGTTCATTCCTCTTTGAATAGCATTGGTGAATTTCTGTATCACATCACTATTCTTCTCTATATAGCTTTTCTTTGCAGAGAAGGCGGTATACGGTACCTTACCGCTTTCAACACCGAGGGAAGCAACAACCTTACCTACTCCCTCAAGCTCCAGAGCCGTAGCAGCCGGTTCGAATTCCATGGTATAATCTCCCTGTCCCGAGGCAAATGCCTGTGAGGTTAATCCGAAATCAATGTTCTGAATAATATTAAGGTCCTTAAACGGGTCAATCCCCTGTTTCTTCAGTATATATTCGAATACCATCTGAGGCATGCCGCCCTTTCTTCC
>JAAYTK010000098.1 GCA_012523775.1 Clostridiales bacterium
GCTCACCAGTGGGTTCGCATCTTATTCTTCACGACTCACTTATATAATTACATAAAAATAAGAAGACCCATGTCACAAAAAACTGTGATATGGGTCTTCTTATTTCTTAAGCGGATAACGGGAATCGAACCCGCCTCTCAAGCTTGGGAAGCTTGCATTCTACCGATGAACTATATCCGCATGTTTTCATTTTATAACTTTAATAAAAATTGTCAAGAATATATCCGGAAATGCGATTAAAAAATTATGAAATGGAAATATTAATTAAATAAGTTGGGAAATTTATTGGCGAGTGTTTTTTACACCCTTTAAATGTGACTTAGGAATAAATCAAACAATATATGAGAAGAATATATCTAGAGGTGATAACAGTGAAGAAAAACAAATTTGCTGAATTTTTCAAAAGCAAAGGTTATTATGTGTTATTATTTGTCGGTATTATCGCTATAGCTGCAGTAGCGCTCATTGGTTCCAATTTATCATCCAATCAAGAGGATGAGCCAGAGGATTTTGTGGACCTAAATGAACCGGATAATAGCATGGGGGCTGAAGATGACAATAATCTTCAGGCTGATGAAAGCGACGCATCGGATAGGCTTGATAATACTGAGACAAGCCCTGACCCTGATGTAATAGAAGGAGAACATGGTGTCGCTGAAAATGACCGTCTTTTGGAGTTTGATGTATTTACAGAAGAGGAAGAGAATGGAATTGATATTGTTGAAGACGATGAGTCTGCACCTACAGTAGTGGAACAAGACATAGAAGAACAACCAACAGCAGTCGAGACTGCCGGAGCTACGGTTAAGAACACCTCACCCTTAAGCTTTGATGTTGATTCGGGTCTTCTTTGGCCTGTAGACGGAAATGTAATTATGAATTACAGTATGGATCATTTGATTTATTATGCTACTCTTATGCAGTTTAAGGTAAACCCGGCAATTGTTATAGATGCTGAGGTGGGTACTAAGGTTAAGGCGGCAACAAACGGAATTATTACAGACATTTTTGATGACCCGGTAACGGGACTTACCATTACGATGGATATCGGTGACGGATATTCTCTGTTATATGGTCAGCTGGCAGAGGTAGATCATAGGATAGGAGATTATTTGTCAGAGGGAGAAACTATCGGAACGATTAATGAGCCTACAAAATACTATTCTGTAGAAGGTAGTAATTTATATTTCATGGTAATGGAGGGTGATGAGACAGTAAATCCTATGTTGTATTTACGTTAATGGATGAAAATGAATACTAAAAAAGAAAGGACATGCTCATACATGTTCTTTCTTTTAAAGTAAATAATTCTTCTTTCTTAAGGCTTCCTCTATCTTATCAAGTGTTTCCTCGCTGTCAGCCTCAATCGTATGATGATGAGTGCCCGCTGTCAGCTCTTTCAGGGGAACAATTTTTTTCTCATTGACCTGCTTTACAAAATCATATACATCATTACGGTTTCGGATTATTAGATCCGTTACTATCTGGCCATATATTTCATGGATTACGTGCACATCCAGCACTTTACCGCCGTTATCCACGATAGTACATAATTCATCCTCAATGTCCTCTGTGGAATGCTTTACCCGAATTATCCGTTGATATTTTACGTCCTTATTTTGATAAAGCAGATATCCCTTAGTAGTTGATATTATATCTATATTCGAAGCACGAAGCAGAGCAATATCCTGAACGATAACCTGGCGGCTTACACTCAATAGATTTGACAGCTCACCGCCCGAGATGGGCTTATCGGATGCTTTGAGTATCTCTATTAACTTTTCTCTTCGCTTATTTCCATCCATTTTTTATAACCTTCTCATTCTATTTTAATACTTTTATTTTTTATATAGTTCCGATATAATAGAACGGAGTAATAAATAAGTATAAATACTATAAAATATTATATACTCAGAGGTTGAAATTCGCAACTTTTTTAAATAATGGTACAGGAAATCGGTCAGGGAAAGGAATTGCTATGTTTCGCTTATGGGCAAAGATATATAAGGATAACAGGATGATAAGGGATATGGTCGTGTGTAATGACAACTCCGAGCTTAGGAGAACTCAGAAAATATTTGCAGCCATAGACGATATCTGTCGTGAATTTGATTTATCAAAGCCGCTGTGGCTGGAATCGACTATTTCAAGTTTTAAGAGATATGACAAGACAAGATTTCTTCAGGATAATTTCATGGAGCCGATTGATTTTGACTATCTTGAGATACATGTTATAGAGGAGGACTAATATGGGAAGGAGAAGCTTAATAACGTATGGGATTCTCCTCCTTTGTGTTTTTATGGTGGGCTGTTCGAAAAAGGATTTGGAGAACTCAGACGAATTTATTACCCAGGATAATGATGTGAATATAGATAATGCAGACAACACAGATGAGAGCGAGAATATTATTCGCGAAGAAGTAATAAATGAAGAAGAAATAAATGAGGATGTAATAAATGAGGAAGTTGACATGGCTGTAAATGAGAATATTTTTGATATTCAGGGGTCCCTTTTCTATATAAAAGAGTTAGATAATGAAATTATAGATCGTATTACCGGAAAATCCTATGGTGAGGGTGCCGATATCCCTTATAGCGATCTTAGATATATCCGTGTTCTGCATATGGGCTTTGACGGATTAACTCATGAAGGAGAATTGATTGTAAATAAAGCTATTGCAGAGGATGTTGTAGAGATTTTTAAGGAGCTTTATGAAATAGGATATCCTATTGAGAAAATGATCCTTGTAGATGATTATGATGCCGATGATTTGAAGTCCATGGCTGATAATAATACTTCAGCATTTAATTATAGATTTGTTGAAGGGACCAGCAAGCGGTCCGTGCACAGCGATGGATTGGCTATTGATATCAATCCCTTATATAATCCTTATGTCAGAACAAGGGATGGTAAGCTTGAGGTGCTTCCTGAAAATGCGTCAGAATACGTGGACCGTGACAAGGATAATAGGTATTATATAAGAAAGGATGATCCCTGTTATAATGCATTTGTTAGCAGGGGATTTACCTGGGGTGGGGAATGGAAAAACAGCAAGGATTATCAGCATTTTGAGAAGAAATTAGATGACTGATGACGACGTATCCGGCCCTGACAAGTAATTGATTTTAAAATTGCGGAATGTTATAATGAGACGGTAAAAGACAAGTAATATCTACGATTTGTAAATAGAAAGGAAGCTGTCAATGTCATACATGGCTCTTTATCGGAAGTTTCGGCCTGATAATTTTGATGATGTAAAAGGCCAGGATCATATAGTTACTACACTCAGAAATCAAATAAAGGCCGGTAGGATAGGACATGCCTATCTTTTTACAGGGACAAGAGGAACCGGTAAGACTTCGGTCGCTAAGCTGTTAGCAAAGACCGTTAACTGTAAGAATCCCAGAGAGGGGAATCCCTGTAATGAATGCAGCATGTGTAAGGGGATTATTTCTGCCACATCCATGAATGTTATTGAGATAGACGCAGCTTCCAACAACGGTGTTGAAGATGTAAGAAATATTGTGGAGGAGGTAAGATACTCACCAACGGAGGGCAAATATAAGGTATATATTATTGACGAGGTTCATATGCTATCCGGAGCCGCTTTCAATGCTCTGTTAAAGACCATTGAGGAACCGCCTTCCTATGTTATATTCATCCTCGCCACCACAGAGGTTCATAAGATACCAGTCACCGTATTATCCAGGTGTCAGAGATATGATTTTAAGAGAATTAGTGTGGATACTATTGCCGAACGGCTTCGTGAGCTTATGGATAAGGAGAAGCTAGAGGTAGAGGATAAGGCACTTCGCTATATCGCGAGAGTGGCTGACGGATCCCTAAGAGATGCCATAAGTCTGCTGGATCAATGCATTTCTTATTATCTTGGGGAGACTGTAACCTATGACAATGTTCTTGATGTTCTTGGAACCGTGGACACCAAGGTGTTCTCGCAGCTGTTAAAGGCAGTTAACAGTCAGGATGTAGCTGAATGTATACGGATACTTGATGATGTCGAGGCAAGTGGCCGTGAGCTTTCGCAATTTACCATAGACTTTATCTGGTATCTTAGAAATCTGCTTCTGGTTAAGACTACAGAGAATGTAAATGATATTATTATTGATATATCTACTGAGAATTTGATGCTGCTTAAGCAGGAGGCACAATCCATGGATGAGGATATACTGATGAGGTATATCCGGGTATTCTCGGAGCTTTCCAATCAGATTCGCTATGCTCCCAGAAAGCGGGTGCTATTGGAGATAGCTCTTATTAAGCTGTGCAAGCCTCAAATGGAGCTGAATTATGACTCCCTTATCAATCGTATTAAGATATTGGAGGACAAGCTTGAAAAGGGTATAGTGGTAAAGACCGAGAGTAAGAAAAGTAAACCGTCAGAGGAAGAGCCGGAACCGATTAAAAAGCAGGAAATATTACCGGAAGCCCTTCCGGAGGAGTTGAAGAAGGTTGCAGGCATATGGAGTAATATTATAACACAGATTACCAAGAAAGCCCCTGCTCTGGGCCCCGTACTTAATAGTGCCACTTTAAGTGTTGATGATAATAAAGGGCTAATGATTGTGACGGCCAATGTGTTTGACAAGGAGCTTATAGACACTGAGAAGAACAGAAAGGTCATTAACGAGATTATTACAAAAATGCTTCAGAGATCAGTACAGATTAATGTAAGATGTATTGATAAGGATAAGGAAGACATGAAGGATGTTTTTGATCTTACAAAGATAGTTAAGGTACCAATTCAATACGAATAAGGTATTAGTAAATAAATCATTTATAGATGAGTACAAGGCTTCATACTATAATATAAAGAACACTACTCTAGAGAATGAAAGGAGCTTATCAGTATGGCAAGAAGAGGTGGATTTCCCGGTGGAGGAATACCCGGAAATATGAATAATTTGATGAAGCAGGCACAGCGTATGCAAAAGCAAATGGAGGAAAGGACCAAGGAGCTTGAGGAGAAGACTTGGGAGGCAAGTGCCGGTGGCGGTGCCGTGACGGTTACCGTTTCAGGAAAGAAGGAGATAGCATCGGTCAAGATTTCACAGGAAGTAGTTGATCCGGATGATGTAGAGATGCTGGAGGACCTTATCGTAGCGGCTACCAATGAAGCATTAAGATTAATGGAAGAAGAAAGCGCAAAAATGATGAGTGAAATTACAGGCGGATTAAGCGGATTGGGAGGCTTCCCGTTCTAATGGATTACTATAGCAATCAAATAAGTAAGTTAATAGAGGAGCTATCAAGGCTTCCGGGTATAGGTACCAAGACCGCCCAGAGGCTTGCTTTTCATATCATAAATTTGCCGGAGGATCGGGTGGCTGGACTGTCCAATTCAATAATGGAAGCCAAGAGAAATGTCCGGTACTGTAAGCATTGTCTTACTCTTACCGATGATGAACTTTGTCCCATCTGTTCCTCACCCAGGAGGAATAAGAGACAGATAATGGTCGTGGAGAATCCCAGAGATCTTGCGGCCTATGAAAAGACAGGAAAGTACGAGGGCGTATATCATGTCCTCCATGGGGCCATATCACCAATGCTGGGAATAGGTCCCGGAGATATAAAGCTGAAGGAGCTTATGACAAGGCTCCAACAGGAGGTGGATGAGGTTATTATTGCAACCAATTCCAGCCTTGAAGGTGAGGCAACAGCCATGTATCTTAGCAAGCTGATTAAGCCCGCGGGCATTAAGGTCAGCCGTATAGCCAGCGGTATTCCGGTGGGCGGAGACCTGGAATATATTGATGAGGTAACGCTTCTAAGAGCCCTGGAGGGCAGGGTGGAGTTATAGGAAATAAAAACAGATGTCTCCATCAAATAAAGTCCTATCATTTTGCAAATTCATTTTAGAATGCAAATAAAGTTGTTTCAGGAAACATGGTTTATTAGGGATTAGGAATCTCGGGTAAGCCATGTTTTTTTGTTAGGATATTTTGGGATAAAGGTATAAGGAATAAGGCTGGAACCTAGGTAAATCAATGGATTGGAAGATAAGAAAGAGGGGAAAATGGAGAGGAGAAATGGATAAAACTCTCCTTAAACCTTCTCCCTAAACCCTCAATCCTAATAGAACTTTATTTTCATTTTTTGCCCTAAAAACTCCAAAATGTAAGTACTTTAGTGGTGCAGGTTCAAGGATTAAGGAATTAAGTGGATAAATGGGAGAGAATAACAAGCCAGTAGTATCAAGGGTTTGAGGGGTGTTGGTGAGAGAACTTTATTTGAAAAAGGAGAGGAGTTTGTTTGATGAACACATAGTTAGGAACAAGGAAAAAGGGGTAAGGAATATAGGAAATAAATTAGGCAGGATATAGGGGTTAATTAGTTGTTGTAAAAAGAAAATAAAGTAGTGGTATTAGAAGGGATAAGGAATAAGGGAAGGCATTGGTAATACAGGGTTTAGTTCAGTTTTAAGGTTAAAAGAATATGGATATTAAAGGGAATTTGTGAAAGGACTTTATTTACTTTTACTATACAACATAGGGCTTTTTTTCTGTTTCTAAAAATGATGTGGTGAAAAATTCTAGAAATAGAAAAGTCCTTGCATTGCAGAAAAGTAGTTACAAAAAGAAAATAAAGTTCTTAGATGGTGTTTTACCCACATTTCTTGATACAAGAATGGGGATAAAGTATATAAATATAAGGGAAATGTGGATAAAAATGAAAAGAAATTTGGACTTTATTTGCTTTTAATAAGTACTTTGCATATTTTTTTATGTTTCAGAAATATAGAAGAATAAATTCTGGAAATAAAAAAGTATTTTTATAGATGGTAAAGTTCTTTTATAGTGAAAATAAAGTTATACATTGAAAAGTAACAGGAGCAATGGAAAGTTGTTAATGTCAAGATGAATTTTAACACTTTTGCCAATATAATTTTTAACACTTCTGTTAACTATCATTTTGGATTATTAGTAATTATTTTATCCTTGATTCTATATGACCTCCCTGTTATTTTTTCTACCCTAGAATGATGTAATAATCTATCTAGGATAGCATTAGCAATTGTTGCATCTCCAAAAACCTCACCCCATTTACTGAATTCTTTGTTTGTTGTGATAATTGTACTGGACTTTTCATATCTTCTGTTAATCAATTGGAAGAACATATTGGACTCTTCCTGATCTATTGGTAAAAAACCTATTTCATCAATAATAAGCAACCGATATTTGGCATAATGTTTAAGCCTGGTTTCAAGCCTGTTTTCTTGTTTGGCTTTCTTTAAATTTAACAGCAATTCATGACAGTTTATAAAATAGGTGGACTTTCTCTTCTTAGCTGCAGCGACTCCAATCGCTACAGCCAAATGAGTTTTACCTACGCCTGAGTTACCTAAAAATAATATATTTTCAGTTTTTTCTAGAAACCTTAAGGTAGTAAGGTCACGCATTTTATCCTGATTTATTGAAGGCTGAAATGAAAAATCAAAATCGTCCAATGTCTTTATAAAAGGGAAATTTGCAACTCTTACACAAGCGTGTATTGCTTTCTCTTCCTTCAGCTTGATTTCTAGTTCAGAAAGCTCATATAAAGCATCTACAACTGTTTTTCCACCATTGGTTATCATATCAATATAATCATCTAAATTATCTTTAATTTGAAGCAGTTTCAACTCTTCTAAGTTATTTAATAATGCTGTATATTCACTCATTTTTGTTATCCTTTCAGATTATCTAATAAATTTAAATTATGCATTGCAAAGGCCTCAACTTCATCACTATCTTTATAATGGAGTTTTTCCAACATTATATTTCTGTAATCTTCATCATTGTAATTTATATTCTTTTCTGATAATTGATGAGTTCGAATTAATTCTGTGTTATCATAAATGTATAGTTTATTATCTAAGTCTCTAACTTTTAGAGTCTTACCTATAAGCTTATGTGGGACAGAATATCTTTTTCCTTTATAATAAATCATTGAATCTTTGTAAACCGTGCATGGTTTCATAAAATTTAAATAAAATTCAATTATTTCCTTGCTAGGTAAAGGTGAAAGATATTCTTTTTCTTTTGCAAATAGCATAATTGGTCTAACGCCTGTTGTTTGGTTCTTTTCATTGTTTACATCATTAGTTAAATTGTCTATAATCTCAATTAGGTCTTCTTCTATTTCAAACTCACCATTATAAGGAATCAGCCTATTTAAGAATCTATTTGAGGATTCAACTTTCCCTTTGGTCTCTGGGTTTCTTGCTTTGCATTTTTGGGCTTCAAAATTAAAGTCTTTTGCAAACTGTTTAAATTCTTCCACAAACTTATATGTATTGGTATTTACTATGCTGCTCATGATATCTGTAAGCAATGTTTCAGGAACACCTCCATAGTATTTAAAAGCTTCAATTAAGCATCGAAATACATCTTCTCTTGTTCTTGTTTTACTGTATGTATATTTGTGCATTCTAGAGAACCCTAATGTCGTTGTTAGTATATTAAATTCAAAAATTTCGCCGTGTTTAGAAATCATAGATATATCTTCTTTAAAATCAAACTGAAGTTGTTTACCAGGCTCTGTTTCAAACCTAGGATGCACTACTGATTTCTTCTTAGTTATTAGATTGTGCTTTCTCACATAGTAGTCAAAGTTTGAGCGACATCCAATTGCATTATCTTTTGAGTAGAAAAACTTGTAAACTCCTGTTATCGTAGCTCCTGGTAAATTTAGTTTTTCTTCTATTTCATCCCTATAGGGCTCTAATTTTGAAATTCTATTTCTGGTTCCTTTCTTAGTAAATCCTTTATCATATTTAGAAATTGTTTGCCTTGAAACTCCATATTTTCTTGATAGTTCGCTGTAGTTTGGCTTCATATTCAGACACCTTAAAATACTTAATTCTCCTTTAATTTTTTCTTCTCTTGTAGTCATGATAATTACCTCCTTGTTGGAAGCAATTATACTATTTGATTGGCAATTGTGTTAATATTTATATTAGCAATCCTGTTAACTATTATTTTAGCATTAACAAAAGTATTGAGAATAAAGAGTTTAGTTCAATTTTACGATTAAAGGCATATGAAGATTAATGGAAATTTATAAAAGGATATTATTTGCTTTTTGGTACAACATAGGGTATTTTTTCTGTTTTAGAAAATGATGAAGATGAAAATTTTTAAAAACAGAAAAGTACTTTCGTAAATTGTAAAGTTCTATTTAAATGAAAATAAAGTTATAGGTTATTTTTTAGTTAGTGTATAATTTCTGAAGGCAAGAAAGTCGGTATATGTATAGAATTAAATAAATAAAGGGAAGAGATAAATCCCTTCCCCAATCCATCAAAATCATCTAAAATAGAATTTGCAAAAACAAATCAAATGATTGGATGA
>JAAYTK010000099.1 GCA_012523775.1 Clostridiales bacterium
ATCTTGAACGTGGTGATATGTTTGTAATGGAGGATAATGGAATTATAGCCGAATGCGTGGTCACTAAAGAGGGGGACGGTATTTATGAGCTTAAGAACATTGCGGTTAGGCCTGATTGTCAGCGAAAGGGCTATGGAAAGATTAAATTAATTATAAATGTATAATAAATGTAACATAAATGCAAACATTGGTTTATTTGCATTATGGCTTAACTACGATATGATAAACCTGAGGTGATGATAATGATTTTTTCTGAAAAACTACAATTACTTAGAAAAAATAAAGGGCTCACACAAGAGGAGATGGCTGAAAAACTTGATGTATCAAGGCAAGCGGTTGCTAAATGGGAGTCAGGACAGGTTTATCCGGATATATCAAATCTGATTCAAATTAGCAATCTTCTTAATGTGACTGTTGATTATCTTGTTAAAGATCAGGAGTGTATGAGGAATATTTCATCTGATATTAAGACAGATTTGGACAAGCTAATTGAATTCAGACTTGAGGCGAATGTGAACACATATGCAGCGTTCATGAATGAAACGACATCAACAAGATTTGATTCCCATGATTTTCAGTATACAAATGGACCTTTCACATATCATGATACATATGTGGGTGGGGAACAATTTGCTGGCCAAGAAGCCATTTGGCAAGACGGAAAAGCAGTTTATGCCATGAATTATCTGGGTAGGGTCTTGGGAGAACAGTTTAGTGGAAACTTCTTAAAGGAGGCTCTTAGGAAAGCAGATAAAAACATGCCTTATCGAGGGCCGGAATACTATCAGTCCGGAGAATACCTGTATAAGAGTAAAGTTGTGGGCGATTTTACTTGGTTTCAAGGTTATGAAGAAATTTACTGCAATGAGATAAAAGTATATGAATGCTATTTTCATGGCGGATTGATTCATTAGGTGAAAGCATTTGAAAAGGTGATGGAATTTATTAAGACTTATCCTCAAGGGAATGCAGTATCTGTATATCTGTCGTATCATCCGAATAATGAAGCGGCACGTAGGCTATATGCTTCATTCGGTTTTGTTGAAACCGGTGACATTTCTGGCGGTGAAGTTGTTGCAAGATTAGCTCTATAAGATACGATGCGATTGGCCGAAACCAAAAAAAGGTTGAGTTTATCCGGTACTAGTAATATAATAGAAGCCAATTACAGAACAATATAGAATTATAGAAATAACAAGGATTATACAACAGAGAAATAGGAGATTATACGTCATGAAATTTGACATTGAATTAGTTGGAAAGATTGGATCAATGGCTTTGATTCGTGAGGCTGAGCATGATATAAATTATAATGTATTCAGTCGTATCGGTAGTGAACTACGTCCGGGAATGATATGGGTCAGTTCCGGAGCGGTGGAAATAGGACGTTTAGATTATATTAAACGAACAGGACAGGAGTTAACAGGTTCAAAAAGCGATATTATGACGGACTATTCGGCTCAAGGTCAAGCAATACTTATGGAGGAGTATCGGCGATATATTAAGGCAAAATACTCTGTCAGGCAGCTTTTAGTCGAGCATACGCACTTTAATGATCTGGAAAAGAGAGAACATATATATCAATTCTTAATGCGTTGTGTTAAGCAGGATGCCATACCCATTGTAAATTACAATGATACCGTCAGCTTCGAAGAGAACCGACGCTGGGAACTGGAACAGCTTCGCAGTAATGGGCATAAAAGAGTTGCAGAATGTATAGACAATGATGAGACCGCATCGGTAATCGCTACGTTAGTGCATCCTAAATACTTACTTATTTACACTTCTGTCAATGGAATTTACTTGGATCCGAATGACCCATCCACATTAGTTGAACGTGTAGAGGGTAAGGATACAGATGAGGTTATTGCTCATATAAATGAATTACAAAAGCATTGCTTCGGCGCAAGCCGTTCAGGTGCCGGAGGCGCTAAAGCAAAGCTGGAGTTTATCAAAGAGCCAATAATGCAAGGAACAACAGCGATTATTGCAAATTCTAAATATAAAATTTCAGACGTTCTATCCGGTAATTGTCCACGGACGATTTTCAGGACCAGATAATATTATTATAATTCAATTCTTACTTATGATGTTGGTGGATTTACTTCTTGATAAATCCACCAACAATGGATTTAACATCATTTATACTTATATAGGCTTTAGGATCGGTTTCTTTTATAAGTTTAATGGCAGCAGGGATTTTCTTTCTTTTTAGCTGAATAAATAAAAGATCCTTTTTGCTGTCATCTTTGCCCTTCCCGTCAATAATTGTTACACCGAATTCATGATCCCGAAGGACGTCTGCCAGCTTATCGCCATCCTCTTCGCTTACGACAACCTGAATAGATGCAAGACCAACGGCAATTTTGGACTCTATAGATACTCCTAGGTAGTTACCTAAGGAAAAGCCTGCTGCATATGCGAATATTTTGAAAGGGTCGTCAGTAATATTATGAAGAACGGAGCTTACTACCAATATCCAAATCATAACCTCAACAAAACCGAGAACGGCTCCTTTTATTCGTTCTCCTTTGTTAACATATACTAATCGAATTGTTGATATAGAAACCTCAATAGTCTTAGCAATAAAAATTATTATATATAGAACAGGACCGCTTAAATTCATTAAGAATTCCATAGTCATCTCCTTTGTATTTTATTTATTATATTTATAATATTATTGTAACTTGCTTTTGTTTTTTATGCAATAATAATGACATCGCAATCAATGTTTATGTATGCTTGGCATACTCTAATTTAATTAGGAGGGGGATTCTATGATTAAAGACCATTTAAACCGAATTCTTATGCTGACCGGCATCCTGGCAAGTATTCTTAACATTTTAATTATCATCACTCTTGACTTCACAGTCCCCGACTATAACAGCATGACTCAATATGTAAGCGAATTTGGCATTATTCCTGGTATCGTATCTCGAATTGCTCAGACATGGTGGCTTATCAATGGAACAGTACTGATGCTTTTTGCCCTGGCATTGAATAATACGATAAAAAAATCAGGGAAGCTCTCATTTTTAGGGCCGCTTTTCATATTTCTGTATGGTTTACTGGATTCTGTCGGATCGGTTGTTTTTCCGATGGATGCGGCAGAGGATACCTTAATAGGAATGTTACATATGGCTGTAAGTTTTCTCGGCATAACTGCTGTCATATTCTCACCGATAGCCCTGATAGGCAGGATAAAAAAAGATCCCTATTGGGTCAGACTTGTACGTTTGGCATGGACTGCTCAGATTTTCTTCTTATTGATTTATGTGGTCAGCGTATTAGCCTTTGCAGAGATATGCTTAAGCCGGTATTTCGGTCTGCTTCAACGGATATTTATATATGCCGCAGATATATGGATAGTCATTTTAGGAGTGTATGCATTGAAGTATCAACCTGTTGTTGGAGAAAACTAAACATAATGGTATATATTATTAAAAAAGAATGATATAATGCTATAAGACAGAAATAATGAGGAGATATACTTTATGGTGGATTGGATTTTGCGGTTTATAAAAGGTATATTTATCGGCTCCGGATTCATACTTCCGGGAGTAAGCGGTGGGGCACTGGCCGCTGTTTTTGGGGTATATGAGAGGATTATTTCTTTTCTCGCCCATATTACCCGTGATTTTAAAAAAAATGTATTATATCTCTTTCCGCTTGGTCTCGGAGGAATTACAGGAGTATTTCTTTTTTCATTTGTTGTAAGCTTTCTATTGGGTGAATATGAAACGCAAATCCTTTGGTTCTTCGTCGGGTGTATTATCGGCACAGTCCCGGCTCTTTGGTATCAGGCAGGCAAGGAAGGGAGACAAGAAAGACATATTATAATACTTATAATCGGATTTATTTTAAGCCTAGCATTTATGCTATACGGTGAGCGGCTTTTTGGAGGCAGTATTCCTCAGAATCCTGCCACATGGACACTGGCGGGTTCTCTAATCGGCCTTGGTGTAATTATTCCGGGCCTTAGTCCTTCCAACTTCCTTGTGTATTTAGGAATGTATAAGGATATGTCGGATGGGATTAAGGATATGAATTTTATGATTATATTTCCCATAGTTATTGGGGCAATACTTACCGTGCTGTTGTTTTCCAAGATTATTGACTATATCATAAATAAAGCATATGCAGGATTCTTCCATGTAATAATGGGAGTAGTCTTTGCATCCACTGTTATGATAGTACCCCGTAATTACAACTATATGAGTTTAGGGACACTTGCCTGTATCGTACTGTTTATCGCAGGTGTAGGATTAGGATATTGGATGTGTGCCTTAGAGAGAAAATATAAAAAATAATCAATGTATAGAAACAATATTTTAAATTATTATGGCTGTTTAATAAATAGCAAATCATAATTTATATTATGAGTCCCGTTATATATACCGTTAGTATTGCTCCGACTGCGACTATAACCAAGCTTTTTTCCTTATACGCCAAAAAGAGTGCGACAATAGTTCCTGCTACCGCAGTATAGATGTTATTGGTAGAATAAAAAATATCCGGAAATGTCAAAGCTCCAAGCACCGCAAAGGGAACATATCGCAGGAAGGATTTTATGTATTTTGATTTAATTTCTCTTCGGAAAATGACTATGGGTAATACTCTTGGTATATATGTCACAGTTGCCATAAGTAAAACCGCAATAAACGCATATGTTAAGTCCATCATATCTTCTCCTTCTCTGTTTCTTTAGGGGGTGCAGAGGCTTCGACTTTAACTTCATCCGATACTGTGTCATCCTTAATCGGAAACAGGACAGCCCCAATTCCTGCCCCAATTACAGTGGCAATAATAACACGAAAGCCGGAGGATACCATCTTGAATACGGGAACATATCTTAGCAAACAGACTGCTAGCACAGAGATGGCTACAATCAAGGTAATCGGTTTTGACTTTTTGGCCTCAGGTAGAACAATCGCTATAAACATGCCGTATAGGGCTATCCCCATGGCACCGCTTAAGCTGTCGGGAAGAGCAGTACTGATAACAGCTCCCAGGGCGGTCCCGGTGGTCCAACCAATCACCGGTCCGATTATAAGACCTATAAAATATGGGAAGTTAAGTCTGCCTTTCTCCATAGAGGCTACCGAGAATATTTCATCTGTCACACCATATCCAATCAATAAACGCTTAGGCAGATTCATTTCTTTATTAAGCCTTTGACTCAGGGAAAGAGACATCAGCATATAACGAATATTTATTATGAATGTTGTTAATGTTATTTCAAAATAACCGGCCCCGGATATAATTAAATTGGTTCCTGCAAACTGTCCGGCAGAGGTCAGATTAGAAAGAGATATAAATATTGCCATCCATACCGGTATTCCGCCCGATACGGCAATAAGCCCGAATGTAAATGATACCGGTACATATCCCAAAGCGATTGGCAGGCCGCGTTTCAGCCCATATCTAAATTCATTAATCCCAGCTTTCTTCATTCTTTTGTCTCCGTATATTATAGTAAATAACCGAATAAATATATTATAATGCAGTCACGCAAATTATCAAGGTTAATCGTATTTTGCTCTTGACAGCCATGTTATAATGATATAGGAAATATTTGGTTAGCAAAAGGTTAATACTTTATTAGAAAACACATAATAACTTGTTTTTATGTTATTAGATAAATATAATATCTATGTGCAATCAGTAAACAAAGGTCTGTTATTAACAGACTTTTGAAAGGAGAAACGACATGCTGCAGATTAAAAACATAAGTAAACAGTATATTACCGGTGAATTAGTACAAAATGCCCTAAACGATGTGAGTCTAAATTTAAGAGATAATGAGTTTGTGGCCGTACTCGGTCCAAGCGGATCGGGGAAAACCACACTACTTAATGTTATAGGCGGTCTTGACCGTTATGACAGTGGAAATATGATAATTAACGGTATTTCAACCAAGAAATATACGGATCGTGATTGGGATTCCTTCCGCAATCATACAATCGGATTTGTTTTTCAAAGTTATAATCTGATATCGCATCAGTCTATCCTGGCTAATGTCGAGCTGGCACTCACAATTTCCGGAATTTCGATTCTTGAGAGAAGAAGAAGAGCGAAGGAAGCTCTCACGAAGGTGGGACTTGGTGATCAGCTGCACAAACGTCCTAACCAATTATCAGGCGGACAGATGCAACGTGTGGCAATCGCCCGTGCACTCGTAAATAATCCGGATATTTTATTGGCAGATGAGCCTACCGGGGCACTGGACAGTGAGACAAGTGTTCAGGTTATGGAGTTGATTAAGGAAATAGCCAAGGAACGGCTTGTTATTATGGTTACTCACAACGCTGAACTTGCAGAAAAATATGCAAATCGAATCGTTAAGCTAAGGGACGGAAAAGTAATTGACGATTCAAATCCCTTTATAGTAGATGAGGCTGAGCTTAAAGAGCCTGAGCATAAAAATATGGGAAAGGCCTCGATGTCATTTTTCACTGCATTGTCTTTAAGCTTTAATAATCTACGGACTAAAAAGGGAAGAACGGTTCTTACATCCTTTGCGGGTTCGATAGGTATTATCGGAATAGCGCTTATATTATCTTTGTCCACCGGGGTTAAAAACTATATTGATAAAATTCAAAAGGATACCATGGTATCTTACCCCATAACAATTGAAGCCCAGACATTTGACTTTGCCAGTATTATGGCTACCGGACGGGAGCATATGACCGGTGAAAGAGACCATGAGCTGGATGGAATTTATTCCAACTCCTTTGATTTGGAGATGGCAAGTAAATCGACCAGCAGCATAAAGAGAAACAACCTTTCACCTCTGAAGGAGTATCTTGATAATAAGGACAATGAAATCCATCAGTATATTGGTGAAAACGGTATAGTATATTCCTATAATGTTTCGTTTGACACATATGCATACGACCCTAATGGTGAGCTTATCAACACTAACGGCAGTGAGTTCAATAAAACAGGGCAATATGGAATGGGTGGTGAAATGTCCATGGGAATGGGCATCCCAATGACGAGCAGCAACTTTACAGAACTTTTACCCGGTTCAGGCGATTTGTTGATAAGCCCGGCTGTAACAGAAAATTATGAGATTCTTTACGGAAGCTGGCCTAAGGAGTATAACGAACTGGTTTTAGTACTTGATAAAAACAATGAGATTTCATTATCTGCCCTATATGAGTTGGGAATATTGCCGGCGTCTGAATATAAAGAGATTTTAGAAAAAATTAAATCCGGTGAGGAAATTGAATTTGAATCTTACAACTGGAGTTATGAAGAGCTTTATGACAAAAGATTTTACATGGTGACTGCCAGTGATTATTATTTGGAAAGCGAGGACGGATTATTTAAATATATAGGAGATGACAAGGATGAGCTGACCGAACTGTTGGATAACGCTACGGAGCTAAGAATTGTCGGAATCATACGTCCTATTGAGGGTGCAACTTACACTTCAATATTCAGACATGTAGGTTATACGAAGGCACTTACCGATTATATTATTGAGAAAACCAATAACAGCAATGTTATAAAGGCTCAGGAGGCAAATCCTGATATAAACGTCTTAAACGGTATGAAGTTTGAGCCAAAGGATGACAAAGCCAAGGTTGAGGACACGGTTAAATATCTTTCGGGTCTTGGGATTTCTGAAAAGGCAAATATCGGTAAGGACATGATAAAGCTAATGTATGCTAATAATCCGGAAAATGCCGAAGCGATGCTTTCGTTGGGCGAAGCGGAAATGGCAGCATTATTGGACGAATTCCTACAGGAACCTGATGATAATGCAATGCTGGCAATGTATAATTTATATATCTCTACCGGAAGCTATGAGGAGAACATGTCCAACTTTGGCTATGTAAGCCTTGATGTACCATCATCCATAAGCCTGTATGCAGATAATTTTGAAGATAAAGAGGCTATTACAAATGAAATAGATAATTACAATAAAAATACCAGTGTGGAGAACCAAATTACTTACACAGACTATGTAGGACTTTTGATGTCTTCGGTAACAACAATAGTTAATGTTATTTCCTATGTTTTGATAGCATTTGTAGCAGTGTCCCTGGTGGTATCCTCAATTATGATTGGTATCATTACATTTATATCTGTGCTTGAGCGTACCAAGGAAATAGGTATACTTCGTGCTATTGGTGCATCAAAGAGAAATATCTCCCAGGTATTTAATGCTGAGACATTTATTGTCGGGTTGTTTGCCGGTCTTATCGGGATAGGTGTTACATTACTGTTGCTGATACCTATAAATTCAATTATTCACACTTTGGCCGATACGACGGATATAAGTGCTTCGCTGTCTGTATTAAGTGCGTTAATCCTGGTTGGATTAAGTATCATCCTGACATTGATAGCCGGACTTATTCCCTCAAGAAAAGCAGCGAAGAAGGATCCGGTAGAAGCCCTGAGAACAGAATAGCAACAGAAAAGCAGTAAGATATTCCGGCAAAATAGGTGTTGACATCCGTATATAATATTGATATTATAATAGGCAAAATTTAAGATGACAATTAAGACGATGAAAAGAAATAGTAGCATTTTTGATTTCAAACAGAAAGATGCCGGTTGATGAGAGGCTCGTGGATAGAAAATGTGAATACCTCTTGGAGTTGCGTACCGAAAAGTATAGTAGGCTACGACGGAGAGCACACCGTTATCAGGTGCAAGGGTATCGCTATTGCTGTACTCTGTGAGGTAGGTAATGTGAGTTGCCTATGAAATTAGGTGGTAACACGAGATAATCTCTCGTCCTTTTGATATAGAAGGACGAGAGTTTTTTATTGAGTAGGAAAGTGTTTTAAATGTGAGGAGGTTTCTAAATGTTAGTGCCAAAGGAGCAATTAAAAATCATTTTAAAAGGAGTTCACCAATGTGTGAATGAGGAGGAATTGCTTGAAAAGCTTGAAAAATCATATAAGCATAATAAGCCGCTTATAATCAAACTGGGACTGGATCCGTCTGCACCGGATATCCATATCGGCCATGCGGTAGTGCTTAGAAAGCTAAAGCAGATGCAGGATTTGGGCCATACTGTAGTAATTGTAATAGGTGACTTTACCGGCAAAATAGGTGATCCGACGGGAAAATCCAAGGGGAGGATTGCGCTTACCGATGAACAGGTTAAGGAAAATGCTTTAACATACTGTGAGCAAATATTTAAGGTGTTGGATCGGGAGAAAATGGTAGTCAGATTTAACAGCGAATGGTTATCAAAGATAAATTTAGAAGAGTTTATAAGGATTGCCGCAACGGTGACAGTTGCCAGAATGCTGGAAAGAGATGATTTCTGGACCCGATACAATAACGGAGTTCCGATTGGATTGCATGAATTTTTCTATCCGTTGATGCAAGCCCGTGATTCGATTGAGCTGAAAGCGGACATTGAATTAGGAGGAACCGATCAGACATTCAATATTCTAATGGGGAGAACACTGCAAAAAGCCTTGGGACAGGAGCAGCAGGTGGCAATTTTCATGCCTATTCTTGAAGGACTTGACGGTGTTGAAAAGATGAGTAAGAGTCTGGATAATTATATCGGAGTAAGTGAACCCTCGGAAGTCATGTTCAAAAAGGTTATGGAGATACCGGATAATTTGATTATCAGATACTTTGAATTAACCACCGATGAGCATCCTGATTCTATAGAAAAGATTAAGCTCGAATTGATGGAGGGAGTTAATCCACGAGATATTAAATATAGATTGGCGAAAATCATAACCTCACTATATCATTCTCAGGAGGAAGTTGAAAAGGCCATGGCCTACTATGATGCCGCGTTCAGTAAAAAGGCTATTCCCGAGAACATACCCACTATGCTTATAGATATGGACAAGGATACGGTTAACGATGTTATTCCTCGGCTAATTGAGATGGAGTTGGTAAAAAGCAGGAGTGAATTCATTCGCTTAATAATACAGGGCGGTGTTCAGATTAACGGTGAGAAGATAAATGAGGATGATTTGAATCAGGTGCTGATAAACGCAGATGTCATAAAGATTGGTAAGAAGAGATTTATAAGGATTGAGAAATAAAAGAGTAACACCTACTGTATTTGTCTGCATGCTCACAAATAAGTAGGTGTTATTTTTAAACCGATATGGGTTCTTTAACATCTAACTTGTTTATTATCCTGTCAATCTGCTCCTTGGCTTTTTCTATGGCTGCCAATCTCTCGACCTCTGTGGTGCCGGTTTTGTCGACCAGTAGCTTTTCAAAATTACTTATACCCAGAGATTTCATAATATCCTCAACATAATCCAGTCCTCTGTTTAGCATGGGTCTCATAATCAGCGGTATTTCTGCACCTGAGGACTGTATATAGATGACGGCTCTGGGCTTATCATTAAGAAGCCCCTGTGGTTTGCCGCCCTTCTCGGGGAATGTGATTGTCCTGTCCGACTGTACTATACAATCTATATATTCTTTTAAAGGGGCCGGAAATGACAGGCTCCACATGGGAGATGCTATGACATATACATTAGCACTTATGAATTGATTGCAAAGCTCTACAATGGTATGAACCTCTTTTTGCTCTTTTTCGGGTAGTTTATTCGCTGCATCTTCATTTATAATACAATTTCTGCTTTGATAATACTGATATTCTAATCTGGGTATATGAGCCTTGTATAAATCAAGCTCTTCAACAGTAAAATCAGGATATTTCTTTATAAATCTGTCTACAAATATTCTACCTACTGTCTTACTCGATGATAAATTTTCAGGCTTTGAATTGACTGTAATATACAATAATTTTCTCAAAATATACCTCCTTTTATGATTGTTTGGTATTAGTATGTAAATAAATATAAAATTTTATAAAAAAATAATATGTTTTATAGTATGTTTATGTTATAATGATGTAACTATATTTTCACAAGAGTAAGCTTCGCTTTATAAATAGACTAATAGCTCATCATACACCGGATAAGGAGGGATATATATGGATGTAATTTTTAACAGAAGAAGTATTCGTAGATATAAAAAGCAGGCCGTAGAACCGGATAAAGTAGAAAAGCTCTTAAGGGCTGCTATGCAGGCTCCTTCAGCTGTCAATCAACAGCCATGGGAATTTATCGTTGTTCAAAACAAAGGAGGACTTGAGAGACTGGCCGGGATAAGTGCATATTCAAAGATGGTAGCAGAAGCTCCATTGGCCATTGTGCTTTTGGGTAATGAAGACAGAATGAGATTACAGCATCATTGGGAACAGGATATGGCTGCGGCAGCTCAAAACATCCTATTAGAGGCAGCTTATCTTGGTCTTGGAGGTGTATGGCTTGGTGTCGCTCCTATGAAGGACAGGATGGACCTTATAAGTGAACTATATGGACTCAAGAGCAAACTTAGACCGTTTTGTGTTATTCCGATTGGATATCCGGAGGAAGGACAGGAGCATAAATACGTCGACCGATTTGACTCGAATAGGGTTCACTATGAAGTATATTAGCGAGATGAATAAGTTATAAAGAGGCTGTCGCTTCACGAATTTTCAATCGTATGCGACAGCCCCATTTTTTTGTACCGGGTACCTCATGTTAATTCCATTATTAACTTAACTATGTTGTCAAATCCCATAAAATGAGATGCTTTAACCAGAATTGTATCCCCATATTTTAATAATTGCGGAAGAGCCATAATTAATTCTTTCTGAGACACAAAGTGGAATAAACCACTGGTATTATCTGATAGAATCTCGGCTGCACCATCATATATGTAGGCAGACAGTTTGCCTACACAGATAATAATATCCACGTTCTTATTTGCTATATACTTCCCTATATCCTTATGCATTTCCGCTTCGTTTTTGCCCAGTTCGCCCATATCTCCCAGGATTGCAACCTTTCTGGTTTTTGACATATCAAGCAGATCAATAGCCGCCTTCATAGATACAGGATTGGCATTATAGCAATCATCTATTATAGTATATTTATTGTGTCGGATTATATTATTTCTTCCTCTCACCGGTTGAATCTGTCTGATGCCCTGTATGATTTCATTATCAGATAGGCCAAGAGAAGAACCCAGGGCTGCAGCAGCCAATGCATTAAGGATCATATGATTACCCGGCATAGGAGTATTCGCGGGGAGGATTCTACCGTCAATATGTATATCAAATGAACTGCCAAAAAGACCATGGGAGATAATGTTGTCAGCGTAGATGTCGTTATCCGAACCCAAACCGTATCTTATGGGCTTCTTACCTTTTATGCTTTTTATTGTTGAGAGCATATCATCATCTCCGTTAATGATTACGCCGCCATCCTCACTCATAAAATCAAAGATTTCAGATTTTGCCTTTAGGACACCTTGCCTTGAGCCCAGATTCTCAAGGTGGCAATGTCCGATATTTGTCAGCAGGCAATAATCAGGCTTGGCAATCCTGCTAAGTCTGTGCATTTCACCGAAATCACTGATTCCCATTTCCAACACGGCTATTTGGTGCTCTTTACGAATCCGAAGTATTGTCAGAGGTAGCCCAATTTCATTATTATAATTTCCTTCGGTCTTTAATACGCGGTATCTCTGGGACAGGACACTGCTAACCAATTCCTTGGTGCTTGTTTTACCGACACTTCCTGTAATACCTATAACCGGAATATTAAGCTGTGTACGATACCACATAGCTATATCCTTTAAGGCCATAAGACTGTCCTTGACCATAATATAGGGTATGATTACGTCTGTAGGAGGCTTTTCGCATACCACCGCAATAGCACCCTGCTCGGCAGCCGCTTTGACATAGTCATGTCCATCGACTCTCTCGCCTCTTGATGCAATAAAAACATAATCCCTCTCAACCAGCCGAGAGTCAAGTACAATGCCCCTGACCTCTGATGTGGCAGCCATATCAGTATTAAACATCGTGCCGTTACAGGCCTTTGCAATATTTGATAAAGTCATATTCTTCATGAAGAAATCCCTCATATCATTACTTGTATTTTTGCAATGAAATATCAATTATCATCTCACATAAAGCTTCGAAATCTATGCCAATGGCTTTAGCTTCCTGAGGCAGTAAGGATGTAGGTGTCATACCTGGTAAGGTGTTAGCCTCAAGACAATATATCTCATTGTTTTCACTTAAAATGAAATCCATCCTGGCATATGTTTTTAACCGAAGTGCCTGATATACTTTTTCTGCAAGCTGCTTCATCCTGTCAGTAAGATCCTGGCTTAAGTCAGCCGGACAGGTCTCAATGGCATTGCCTTCCTGATATTTGTTCTTATAGTCATAAAATCCTGTCAGGGGAGCTATTTCAATAACCGGTAATGCTTTCCCGTCGATTACTCCTACAGAGAATTCTCTTCCTTTGATATATTGCTCAATAATTACTTCGTCGCCATAGGACAGTGAATTACTCATGGCGGCATCCATTTCCTCCGGTGAATTTACAATAGATACACCTACACTGGAGCCACCGTTATTTACTTTTACAACACAGGGATATTGATTCCATGTATATGATTCTCCCCTTTTAATATGAATACCGAGAGGAGTGGGTATGTCATAGTAAGTAAAGAGCTCTTTTGAAACCGCTTTATTCATGGCAATACAGCTACTTGAAAAGTCGGTTCCCGTGTACTTAATTCCCATTAAATCGAAGGTTGCCTGTATCTTACCGTCCTCACCATTTTCACCATGGAGTGCCAGAAATACAATATCGGACTGATCACAGATATTCATTACACCGGGTCCAAAGAAATGATTTGGATTTCCCTTTCTCATGGATTTGATTTGATTGATATCCGGATTGTATTCACCGATCCTGCCTATACCTACCGCCCAATCCTTTTCATTATCAAAGATATTATGGATGTCTCCTTCATAGCCCAAATATACATCCAGAAGTACAACCTGATGTCCTCTGTTCTTTAAAGCATAATAAATCATCTTTCCTGTAGATAAGGATACATCCCGTTCGGGGCTTGTTCCTCCGGCCAATACAACTATCTTCATTCTGAAGCCTCCTTGTTTATGCTGATATTATTCGATATTCTTATTCGTTATGTATTGTTTTATTTAGTCATCAGTATAACTCAATCCATGTTCTAAGTAAAGGAACTTCCTTAACTATATTATATTGTATTTATAGAAAATGTACCTATAAAATTACAGCGGACTGTATTATATATTGAATAATGCGGATAATGGATGTAATTGACATAAAATATCATAAATGGTAACATTTAGTTAGTAGAGAATAAGGAGGAGAAGGGAATGAAAAAGTATATAAGTGTATTTTTGCTGTTGCTAATATTATTGATATCAGCCGCATTATTTGGGGGTCAGGAATATGCAATGGCTTCGCAGACCAATGCACAGACTTCATATGAAGAGCTAAAGAAAACCAATGTAACAGATATTGAAGTTTTCAACAATTATGAGATTAACAGAATCAACATTGATAATACCCGATATCCTTATTATGAGACATACATATACAAATTCACATTAGAGCAGGATGGTTTCGTAAAGCTTCTATTGACTGCAGACAATCTAACTAAGGCAACATACACAAATTCAAATTATAGCGAACAGGATGCCACCATAAGTGCAACCGTATACCGTGATAGTAAGCTGCTGTTCCAGGTGGTTCCTACTATAACGGCCAGAAGCTCAGGTATAAAAGGAGAAACCAAGGATAAGGTGGCTCTTGATAAGGGCACATATTATGTGGTTTTAAAGACGGATAAATTTATGACGGGCTCCAAATCCTCAACTTTGGTAGAGGGTGAGGCAGGATTAATTCTTTACTATCAGTCTGTTAAGAGTGATGAGCAGTTACGTCCGTCGAGTGTCGGCAGCGAAAATCCACTGACACTTGATATGACCTTTTATGGCTTGTTAACGGTTCCCAATCCTAAGGATTATTACAGATTTGAATTAAAGGAACGCTCCTTAGTTAATATCAATTATTTATATGAATCCTCAAGGGCCAAATTCTTATTATACTCCGGAAACAGGGATGTTCTCTTAACCAGACAATTCAATGGTAATAATATTCTCAATGAGGATGAGATATTATTAGAAGCCGGTAAATATTATATTTCATTGGAAGCGCTTACAAACGGTGATGGGGGAAGAACTACTGTTGAAGTGAATGCTAAGCCTTATCCGCTTGAGCTGAAGCTAAGAAGCAAAACTAAAAACTCTTATATTGAGGTAAATACAATAGATACTCCTAAGGAGGTAAGGTATCTTAAAGGAAACCTGTCGCAGAAGGATATTAACAGCTCCAGATGGAGAACGGCCCAATTAATAACAGATGAACTGAAATTTGGTGTTAATTCAACCGGCTATTATACTGTCCGTGTGGTTGATGACTATGGTAATATGATTATGGAGACAATCAGGGTGACAGTATGCGATACTACCCCTCCTGCCAAGCCCAAAATTACCGGGTATAAAGCAGGTGAATATGAGGTAACAGGTACTGCGGAGAAGAATGCTATTGTAACCGTGAAATATAATAACAGATCTTATACATGTCAGGCAGACTCAAAGGGTAAGTATACCTGTGTTATTGACAGCAGGTTGGTAAAGGGTGCCAAGGTAGAAGTATATGCACAGGATATCTCAGGAAATGTCAGTAACAGTAAGGCCGTGGCTGTTAAGTAATATTTAAACCGTCTGAAGAATATAAGGAGGTTGCATGATAAAAATAAGCAGCCTCCTTTTATATATCACTGCAATTGGTTTTCAGACCATCATAGCCCTCGATATGTTTGCAATCATATCTGTCTATTGGCTCCGGACCTCGTACTACGGTTCTCTCTACACGCATAACCCCCTCATCATTGGCCATAACCCGCCAGTCAACCATAAGGATTGTATCATTAATAATCTCAATGCCGGGTATTCCTCTTGTGTTGATACAGCATCCGGTATTAAAATACGGCAATTCATCATTTTTGGGAAATTTAGTTCTGTGGGTGTGGCCACATATAAGCATAATTTTATGCTTTCTGATCCATTTATTATAGTTTTTCTCAACCTTGTGCCTTTTGTATAGATTTCGTGCAGGACTGGAGGGGTTTTCAAAACCGACTATATGAAGGAATCTCCAAAAATAACGCAATAGGATCATAGAGATATACCAAAACTGATCATTTATAAGGTCACCCTGATGTCCGTGGACAATCAGGATTTCCTGATCGGTTTCTTTATGCTTTAATATAATTCCTTCGACGGGTTTTATTCCATTAAAGAGAGGAACTCTTTTTTGATTATATTCATCATAGAACTGATAATAGTTCTTTTTTACGTATTTTTTATCCCTTAGATATATATTGTGATTTCCGTAAATCATTCTGAGTCTGCCTATATCAAAAAACTTCTTTAGAGAGATAAATATATCCTTATGGGCAAGTCTGATATGCTTAAAATTCTTATGCTCCCACAGTTCGTCCCCGTCTCCTGCCTCGATGTATATATAACCTTTATTATAATAGTAGTTAAGGACATGCTGGAATATTGCCTGATTACGGGCAAACTCATCAGACACACTGTCGTCTCCACGATGTATGTCGCTGAAAATTATGTATTTTGAATTCTTGTCAAAATACTCAACAGTCGCTTCCTTATATGCTTTTGTTAATCTCTTTTCTGTGTTCATAAGCCTTCACCGGAGTTTTTTATTTATATTGTACAGTTTAAGAAAGCTTATTCATATTATTACGGCGTTGACTTAATATTATGAAAATACATATAATTACCATGGAGGTGTTTAAAATGGTGGTAGGGACAGTAAAGCTCAGGATATATACTTCCTGGGTTCACTCGTTAAAGGAAAAGCGTAAGATTGTCAAAAGTTTATGTGCAAAGGTTGGTAATAAATTTAATGTATCTGTTGCAGAGATTGATGACCAGGATATTCATCAGATTATTGTATTGGGCTTTGCCTGTGTAACTAACAATAATGCTCATGCGGATCGGATTATGGATAGCGTTATCGATTTTATAGAGGAGAATACCGAAGGAGAGGTCATCCATATAGAACGGGACAAAAACTCTTATTGACATGTATTGGAAGAACGGCTACAATGAGTAAAAGTTTTGACCATCGTGTTATAGTGATGCGAAAGGAGTTTGATTATGCAGATAGCATCTTTATTTGGACAGGGAAGAGCAGTTCTTTCTCTTGAGATTTTTCCGCCTAAGAAGACCAGCCCTATAGATACCATTTATAAGACATTAGATAATTTAAAGGATATTCAACCGGATTTTATAAGCGTCACATATGGGGCAGGCGGCAATGCAGGTGACACCTCTACCGCTGATATAGCATCTTATATTTTGAACAGATATGGAATAATACCCTTGGCTCATTTAACCTGTGTTAATTATACGAGACAGGAGATAGGGCAGATACTAGAGATGCTTAAGGCTAAGGGAATAAAGAATATTCTTGCTTTAAGGGGAGACATAAACCCTGAAATCCCCCCAAAAAAAGAATTTACATATGCAAGTGAATTGGTTGAGTACATTAACGGGAAGAAGGATTTCTACATATCCGGGGCATGTTATCCCGAAGGTCATGTGGATGCGGAGAACATAGATAAGGACATAGATAATCTAAAAATAAAGGTAGAAGCGGGAGTACGGCATTTAATATCTCAGCTGTTTTTTGATAATGATTATTTTTATAAATTCCTGGAGAAGTCAAGAAAGGCAGGTATTAATGTGCCGATTCAGGCGGGTATAATGCCGGTTATTAATAAATCACAGATTGAACGCATGGTAACCCTGTGCGGGGCAAGCCTTCCCCCTAAGTTTACAAAGATGATGCAGAGATTTGAGCATTCTCCCGAGGCCATCAAAGAGGCGGGTATAGCGTATGCGGTAGATCAAATCGTCGATTTGGTATCTCAGGGCGTCGACGGAATTCATTTGTATACAATGAATAACCCCTATGTGGCCAAAAGGATAAATGAAAGCATAAAGGGCATAATTCATGCTTAATATGTCAGCCTTAGACAATATATTATAGCTACCGACAAAATACATTGCACTATCCTGTAGATTGCATTAAAATATAAGAGAAAAGTGTTAACCGGTTTTGCAAAAAATAACAGGGGTGACATGTATGATAGAGGTTAGAGAGGTAAGAACAAATAAAGAAAGAAGAATGTTTGCATCCTTTAATGCAGACATGTATAAAGATGTTCCACAGGCCATACCTGATCTGGTTTCGGATGAATATGATAATTTCCTTCCCGGCAAGAATCCTGCATTTGAATATTGTAGGGTAAAGCAATTCCTCGCATATAAGGATGGTAAATGCGTAGGTAGGATTGCAGGTATTATAAATGATGCTGCAAACACCAAATGGGAAACTAAGAGGATACGGTTTTCAAGAGTAGATTTTATTGATGATTATGATGTGTCAGAAGCGTTATTTAAAGCAGTAGAAGACTGGGGAAGGTCTGAGGGATTAACTCAGATTCATGGACCCATTGGATTTTGCGATATGGATCAGGAGGGAATGCTTGTTGAAGGCTTTGACACGGTTGGCATGTTTATCACTATTTATAACCATCCATATTATATAAAGCATCTTGAGAAGTTGGGATTTGTAAAAGACATAGATTGGGTAGAATATATCATTAAGATGCCCGAAAAAGATGACAATAGATTAGATGAGCTGTCAAAGCTGGTTTTAAAAAGATATAAGCTAAAGCTGATAGAACCAAAATCAAGGAAAGAGCTTAAGCCCTATATACCGAAGGTGTTTCATTTATTAAATGTTTGTTATAAAGATTTATATGGAACCGTAGAATTGACTCATGCTCAGATAATGAAATACTATCATCAATTTATACTTTTGATTAACACAGATTATGTTAAGCTCATAGAGGATGAGGAGGGAGAGCTTGTCGGCTTTGGACTTGCCCTACCCTCAATGAATAATGCAGTTAAGAAGAGCAACGGACGGCTTTTCCCCTTTGGTTGGTACAGAATATTAAGAGCACCATACAAAAAAGCAGAGGTATTAGACCTATATCTGGTTGGTGTTCTTCCTAAGATGCAGAACAAGGGATTGACTGCCATCCTGATGCATTCCATGACTGAAGCCGCCAGAAGGAATAATATTAAATATGCTGAAACCGGTCCTGAGTTAGAGACGAATAATCAGGTACAGGCATTATGGAAGCACTATGAAACCAAGCAGCATAAGCGTAGACGCTGCTGGATTAAGGATTTATAGAAGATCTCTAAATATTATTTTCTTATTAGAGATTCGAATCCGCTACTGTATTTCCTGGAGCCGTCATGAAATATCCATAGTGCCTCAGTATTATCTAAGCTTTCTATGAGAGCCAAGCCTTCATCAAAAGGTGTATTATAAATTGCGGTCGACAGCACGTCAGCCATGCCGGAATCCTCACAGATTATTGATACTGCAACAAAATATTCTGAGGGCATAAGTGTGTCGGGATTGATAATATGATGGTATTTTTTGCCGTCAACAGTATAATATCTTTCATAATTACCGCTGGCCACCAATGACAAATCATTTAAGGCAAGAGTATATATGCTATGCTGCTCGGATTCCTTGTCGGGGTTCTGTATACCTACGCTCCAAGGTGCTTTTTCCTTGCCCTTTCCTCCTACCGCACGAACATTTCCTCCGACACTCAATAGAAAGTCAGTATAGCCCTTATCAATGGCGGCCTTAACCACCTGCTCAGTGGCATATCCTTTAGCTATTGCGCCTACATCCAAGCGCATTTCACTGTCTTTTAATAGTACTGTTGAGTTTGTCTCATCTATTATAATCATATCAATATTAGTATGCTTATTGGCTTCTTCTAACAATTCCATGGGAGGGAGCTCGGCATTCAGTGGATCATCGACTCCCTGGGTACGGTAATCATGCCAGATCTCCAGAACGGAGCCCAAGGCAATATTAACCCTACCGTTAGATAAGCTGTAGGCATCAATAGAATACTTAAGAAGATCTATAATCTTCTTATCAACCTTTACCGGCTCGTTACCGGCATTATCGTTAATAGTCTTTATATTGTTTATACCGTCATATGAGTTATATTTATCATATAACTGATGATAGATTTCCAGCTCTTCTTTAATAAAGGTTGCAAACTCGCTGAATTCTTCCTCGTTCTTTGTATATGCAACGATCTCCGTAATGGTATTAAATAAGAACAAAAAACTTCCCTGGTGCTTCTGTGGTGCATGGCTACAGGACGAGTTGATGAGTGCTGTAAATATAAATAGTACAGTAAATATTATTTTCTTCATATATAATTGCTCCTGAAAATCTAATAGTAGAGTATTTTCCTGTAACGGTAGAATAACACAAATAATTAGGGGTTGCAAAACATTTTGAGTCAATAAATATGTTTTGCAACCCCATTATTATATCAAATTAATTAGTCCGGTGAAACCAGAATTATTTTGCAACAGCTCCGGCTTCTTCTACTACTGTCAAGAAGTCTGTAATATGCATTGTAACAGAGTTCAGTAAATCTTCGTCTGCAGGATATCCATCATTTAAAGCAATTCCTTTAACATCGGATACTTTCTTACCCTTGATATATTCGCAGAATGCTTCTGACTGCTCAAACCATTCTTTTCCGATAGGGGAAGCACCCTTCATGTTATAGTCATATCCAAGCTCAAGCTTTGTCTTGAAGTCGCCTGTTAACTCAGATGTAAGCTTACCCTCTGCATTAAATGAAACATTGGTCTGAGATGCATCGATAATACTGCTGGTGATCTTGCCGTTTTTATCGAAGCTAACTGCACCATAATGTGAATAAGCCTGAACGGTGCCGTCTTCTTCAGCAGTTGCGTTCTTTGTTTTACTTCCTGCACCGGATGTAATACCAAGACCTAATTTATCGCCTGCCTTTGCACCTAAATCCTCAGCGTTGTTAACGGCCTTCTCGATAGCGGCAATTATGCTGGAGATATTCATGGTAACTGAGCTGGTTAAATCCTCGTCTGTAGGATAGCCACCGTCAAGAGCAATACCCTTAACTTGCTCTATGGTCTTACCGGTTACATATTTCTCAAGAGCTTCTGCCTGCTCATCCCATTCTTTTCCTATAGGAGAAGCGCCTCTCATGTTGTATGCGTCACCAAGTTCCTTTTTACTGTCAAAAGTCTTTGCCAAATCTGTTGTAATCTCGCCTGTGGTAGAGAAGTTAAACTTAGTCTGTACAACATCGATTACAATGTTTTTAATGACACCCTTGTCGTCTACCAGAACTGCAACTGCAGTTGAGTCTACTTGAGCAGTACCATCTTTTTCTTCTGTAGCCTCTTTGGAACTTCCTGCGCTGCTTACAATTGCAAGTCCGGTCTTAAGACCTTTAGCGCCACATGCGGTAAACATAGTCATCACTAATGCTACCATTAATAATAATGAAATTATTTTTCTCATAAATATTATCCTCCAATTTGTTAAATATTTAACTCAGAATGTGATTATATGATACTACTTTTTTGTTATTTAGTCAATTCGAATTTGCAATTCCTATTAGGATGATTTTATCAAATAATAGGATAAATATATTAGTTGACAGGAAAATTTTATTATATTCTATATTATTGAGCAGAATACATGCCCTTACTTTGCATATATGAAAATATTGCTTCTCCGTGCTTTTGCTCTTCTTTTTGAATATGGTTTAACACATCCCGGACCTGAGCGTTTTTGCATTCGAAAATAGTAGTATCATAGGTGCCGGATACATATTTCTCGGTATTTAGCATATCAATACACATATCCTTATCCGAAGCCTTAAATCCTGTTGTGCCTGATTTGTCAATGGATTCCTGTTGTGACATAGACCAATTAGGCTGCTGGCCTGCCTGTTGCTGTGCGGATTGCTGCTGTGGTCCTCCGGCCACCGAAGGAACCTGTCCGTTTAATAATTGATTAATTATCTGTAGATGTTCCCTTTCCTTTTGCGCATTATTTTTAAAAATTGTTTTAAGCTGGGAATCTACGGCTAGATTGGCATAGTTATCATATTTTAGAATACATTGCTCCTCATGTGATTTCTGATCCTGAAGAAGCAGTTGTTCTTTAGTGGATAACGTTACATTTGCAATCATGTTTATCACCTCCTACAATAGTATTACATACAAAATAGAAAATTATCCAAATTGCAGGAGATATTTAATTTGATTTGATAAAAAAATATCAAAAATTTAATAATTTAATTCAGAATTCTCATATTCTTAACTTGTTTTATCAGGCTCTGTCATAATAATATCATCTTGACTAATATTCTTATCGCATTCAGGACAATAGTAGGTCATTTTAATTTTCTGCCCACATTCCGAATGGATAAGCTTCCTGTGGCATTTTTTCAGATTACGTTCACCCCATAATATTATACTGTTAAATACATCGGACAAATCCTTGCCGCTGTCGGTTAACACATAGCGGTATCTGGGAGGATGAGCCTGATATAGATTTGATGTTATAAGTCCGTCATCTTCAAGGCATTTTAATCGGTTCGATAGAAGGTTGCTTGGGATACCCTCAAGCTTTTGCTGCATCTTTGAATAGGTATCCTGTCCCATCATAATCTGGCGAAGTATCAGTAGGGTCCATTTGTCTCCGATTATGTTTAATGTCTGCGCGATATTACATGGAAGATCATATAGATTTTTCATGGCCATATCCTTTATCTCCTTTATATATAAAGCATTATAACATTATTCCGTTGAGCCAAGGGTATCCTGTATAACTCTGTCCATCGTATGCTTTGGAAGCATGCCGGGGGCATAGCCATAGATGTTACCCTCTTTATCGATTAAGAAGGTTGTCGGAAAGGCGTTAATAAAATATCCTCTGAATACGTCTCCGGTCTCGTCAAAGACCACAGGAAATGTAAATCCGTTACTGTCTAAGAAATCAATAATATCTTCCTTACTCTCGTCTGCATTATTAGGATATTCATCACTGGAAGGATTAGCGACTCCAAGAATTATTACATCCTCCTGATTTTGGCCGTATTCGGCATATATTTTCTCTATATCGGGCATCTCCTTAATACAGTAGGAGCACCAGGTTGCCCAAAAATTCAAGAAAACCACCTTGTCCTTATAGTCGGACAGGGTATGTTCATTACCATATTGATCTTTTAATGTAAAATCCATAGCTGGATAAACATCTTTTTCATTATCCTCGGGGATGGACTTTGACTGTTCTTTCTCAATAGGCTCATCATTGACAGTGTCATCTGATATATCATCATCAGGAACTGTATCATCAGGAACTGTTTCTTCTTCTATTTGTTGTTCCTGTTGAAAACCTAAAGGCTTTGAAACGCTATTGAGATATTTTGATACGCCGTTCATCCATCCTGTAAAGGTCATGATACCTATAATAATTAATAAGGCTCCGCTGATTTTTACGGTATACTTAAGGAACTTTTGCTTACTTTTAATAAAGTTTAACACCTGTGTTGTAAATAGTCCGAGTAGCAGGAAGGGTATAATAAATCCGATGGCATATAATAATACGAGTAAATTGGATATCCAGGCGCTTTTTGCTCCGGAAGCCATAATGAGTACCGAAGATAAAGTCGGTCCTACGCAGGGAGTCCATGCAAAGCTGAAGGTGAAGCCCATGACAAAGGCCACCAGAGGATTCATACTACGTTTTCCAATATTAAAACGTATTTTACGTTCTTTTTTTAGAAAGTTAAAATCCAAAAAGCCAATCTGATAAAGGCCAAGTACAATAATTAATATACCGCCAATCCTGGTAAACAGAAGCTGATTTTTATTAAAAAAGCTACCCAGAGCGGTAACGGTCATCCCAAGAAGAAAGAAAGCAAAGGATATACCCATAACGAAAAATACCGTATGAAGAAATACCGTACCTCGCCTGTATGTTATCCGGCCGTCCTCGCCAACATGTTTGGCATTTCCTGTCAGATAGCTCATATATATAGGGATCAATGGAATTACGCAGGGCGACAAGAAGGATAATAAGCCTTCGAGAAATACAAAAACATAATTTATATCGAACATAAGCGCCTCCTAGTTTGGGTAGATTTTTACTGTGAAATATTATGATAATTTATACTATCACGGAGACTTTATATTGTCAAGTGACTTTAAATAATAAAGTCACATTTTAGAAGTTTTTATAACGTATTTGACATAGCTGTTAGGCTGTGGTAAAATAGTTCCAATATTTTAATTAAATAATTTTAATTAAAATATTTTAACCAAAAGGAGATGGCCTATGCTGGAAAGAGAATTCGAAAGATTATATTACAAATTCAGGGAAAACTATTGTAAGAATTTATTCTCAAGTGTTAAGGAAGGAAGCTTAAGTGCTACCGACTCATATTGTCTTGAGGTGATTTTTTTGCTAAAAAGACCCTCAGTGAATGAATTTGCCGAATATGTAAATATTTCTTTACCAAATGCCTCTTACAGGATTAACAATCTAATTAATAAGGGATATGTTAGAAAGATAAAATCGGAATATGATAGGCGGGAGTATCATCTTGAGGTTACGGACAAATTCTTAGAGAGGTATGGAGCAAATGCTTCCTTTAATAATAAACTCATGAGTAGAATTCGTGAGAATTTTAGCGAGGAAGAAATTACCAGTCTTGAAGATATGATAAAAAGAATTGTCGACGAACTTATGGATTAAGAAAGGATATGACATGGGAATTAGAATAATCACAGATACGACATCTGACATAAGCATGGAACAGGCGAACGAGATGAACATTACCTTAGTGCCTTTGAAGGTTATCTTTGGTGATAAGGAATACAAAGAGGGAATTGACATAACAATCGAAGGTTTTTATGAGAAGCTTGTTAAGGCCGAACGTTTGCCAACCACCTCACAGCCTTCACCGGATGATTTCTTAGAATTATTTAAAGAAGGTAAGGCGGCAGGAGACAGTATAATTGTAATGGTAATAGCGCAAAAGCTTAGCGGCACCTATCAAAGCGCTCTTATTGCCAAAGAAATGGCAGATTATGATGATATTCATATAATTGACAGCCATACTACCACATGTGCACTTAGGATAATGGTAGAGCATGCGATTAAGCTAAGAGACAAAGGTATGAACACCAAGGAGATTGTATCACAGCTTATGAATCTGAGAAACAGAATCGTTCTGCTTGCGATGGTAGATACGCTGGAGTATCTCCATAAGGGCGGAAGATTATCAAAATCCTCTGCCATCCTTGGGACACTGCTTAAGTTCAAGCCTATCATTAACGTTAAGGAAGGCGTAATCGGTGTTGTCGGTAAGGAACGGGGAGTCAATAAAGCAATCAACCGTATAGCCGAGGTAATGGACGAATACGGCCAAATAGATACCGATTATCCTGTTCATTTGGGGTATACAGCTCTTGATGATAAATGTAAACTGCTTAGAGACAAATTACATGAAAAATTAAACATAGAAGAAATGAAAATGCATCCGGTTGGATGTGTGGTAGGTACCCATGCGGGTCCTGGGGCCTGTATGGTGACTTATGTAAAAAAGTAAAAAATAAAGAGATTAAATAACAGTGGGATATTGCAAGAAGAATTTTGCTATATCCCTTTTTTGTTGATATAATATAAATCATTATTAGCAGATAGAATGGAGGCACTAAAATGGATAAAAGGGCAAATAACCCCATATTACCCGGATTTTATCCTGACCCTTCAATATGTAGGGTAGGAGAGGATTATTATTTAGTTACATCAACCTTTGCATATTTTCCGGGAGTACCGATTTTTCATAGTAAGGATTTGATTAACTGGAAGCAGATAGGTAATATTCTTGACCGCAAGGAACAGCTGAATCTTTCCGGTGCAAAACACTCCGGGGGAATATTTGCGCCTACCATCCGCTACCATGAGGGTGTTTTCTATATGATTACAACTAATGTGAGCAATGGTGGGAATTTTATAGTCACGGCAAAAGATCCTGCCGGTCCATGGTCTGATCCGTTTTTTATAGAAGGGGCTGAAGGAATTGACCCTTCGTTATTTTTTGATGATGATGGTAAATGCTATTATACAGGAACCAGAGGACGCAGAGAAGGTGAAAGATATTACGGGGACAATGAAATATGGGTACAGGAGCTGGACATAAACAGCATGAAATTAATCGGAGAGTCATATGCAATATGGCATGGAGCATTAAGAAATGTTGTCTGGCCTGAGGGACCACATATATATAAGAAGGATCAGAGATATTACTTAGTGATAGCCGAGGCGGGAACAGGACATGCCCATGCGGTAACCGTAGCATCCTCCTCAAGTATTACGGAGCCTTTCACGGGCTATAACTGTAATCCCATCTTAACCCATAGACATCTTGGCCTGGATTATCCGATCGTCAATGTAGGTCATGGGGATTTGGTAGAGACACAAAATGGTGAATGGTATATGGTGGTATTGGCATCCCGTCCATATGGCGGATATTATAGAAATCTTGGAAGAGAGACATTTCTTGTACCGGTAGAATGGGAGAACGGTTGGCCCCTTATCAACAGAGGAATAGGCCTTTTGGAACCTACCGTGAGAGTACCCAATCTTCCGATTACACCCGTTGAACCGTTGCCGGAGAAAGAGGATTTTGATGGAAATAAACTTCCCCTACACTTCCTTTTCTTAAGAAATCCGGATTTATCGAAGTATAGTCTGGAGGCCAGAAGGGGTTTTCTTCGAATTATGCTTACTCCTGAGAAACTGACAGAGCTGGTAAGTCCTGGCTATGTTGGAATTCGTCAAACAGATATGAGCTTTGTGTTCGAGGCATGCATGGAGTTTTGTCCAAATTCGGATAATGAAGAAGCCGGAATCGTAATTTTACAAAGCAATGAATACCACTATCGATTTGTAAAGATGCAAAAAGATGGAGCTAATGTGATACGATTAATCAGATGCAGGGAGGGGAAAGAGGAAATACTGCACGAGAATATTATAGAGAATGACAAGCAAAACCGACAGGTTAAGCTTCGCCTGTCGGCTCAAATGCAGGACTTATCCTTCTCATACTGTCTGGAAAATAATATATATCATGCATTAATATCAGGTGTCGACGCAAGAATGCTTAGTACGGATGTGGCCGGAGGCTTTGTTGGCAACACCTTAGGCCTGTATTGCTCATCAAACGGCATAGAAAGCAAAAACCATGCCGACTTTGACTGGGTTTCGTATAAGAATATTCCGCTATTTTGAGTTCAACATATGTATACTGCTTTTCACCCTGTTACGTCGTTGATATAGATTCTTAAACTCGGTGGGTGTACATTCTTTAAAATTTTTAAAAACACGATTAAAGGTAGAGATACTCGAGAAACCGGAACGCATAGCTACCTCAGTGATGGATAGGTTGGGATTTAGTAAAAGCTTTTCTGCTTCCTTTACCCGTCTTTGATTTAAATAATCATAAAATGACATATCGGTAAACTGCTTAAACAGCCTGGAGAAGTGAAATTTACTAAATCCTGCCACATCAGCTATGGTGTCAAGAGATATTTCCTCCATATAATTATCGTTAATATAATCAAATATCAGGTTGAATTTCTCAATATACTCCTTTTGTTTATTAAGCTTTACATCGGGGAATATATGCTCGGTATTCATGTATTTTCGTCCCAGAATTACGAACATCTTAATAATCAAAGAATAAATTGCGGCTTCTTTTAAGGTATTATTGCTGTTATATTCATAGGTTATCTCATCATAAAGCTTAGTAAGTTCCAAATTAGTCTCCTGGGCATTACGTTGTGTAATAAGTCTTGGCTGATTAAGCACGGTAAATATATTGGTAATACCCTTAAGACTGCTTATTAAAGAATAGTCAAACAATAAAATTCTTCTTAGACCATCCTTGGGGGCAATCAGCTCATGGAGCTCACCCGGCGGAATTACAAGAATATCTCCTTCCTGTAAGAGATATGTTGTTTTTCCTATTACCACCGTATAATAATTATTAATGGGCATTATAATTTCAACCGCCGTATGCCAATGGGGTGGATAATTATCAATCTCTTTATTAATATGTAGTAATATGGATGAATTGTTTTGGTAATCCACCTTTTCATAGATTCCGTCCAGAATTCTCATATCCCTCACTTACCTTTCTAATTAAGAGATGCTATGGCATTTTAATGTTTACATAACTGGCAAATTATACTATAATGTTATATAACTGTAAAAACTTATATACAGAATGCACAAAAATTTTATTAAATTATATTTAACTAAAAATTCTAATCAACTATATATTGCTTTAAAAAGCACAATTAGCTAAGTAAATATTGCTATTATAAAATATATTACTTTCTATAATTTTCAAATCCTTCTAGTAAAATATGTATGATTTAATTCTAATATATTTAATGGAAATTGTAAACCTCAACCGTTATATCCAGGCATAAATAGTATTGTATTGGTAAAATTATAATAAAATTCGCAAAAGTTGATAGGAAAATAGCAAATATTGATAAGTCAGAAAGCATAAAATGGGATAGACTAGTGTTATAACATGTATTTGATGTGTCATTTTATGTGAAAATATACAATATGTACAAGAAGGAAGGAACAGAATATGTCAGTTGCATCAATATTTAAAAAGAAAAGTTTCTACTTCATACTTATTATTGCGCTTGCGATAATCGGATATTCGGTTTATGTCAAGATAATGAATGACCGCTATGAAGCATCTAAAGAAGCCGAGACAGTATCTGAAGTAATGGATACAGAAAAGATAATGGGCAGAGAGGATATATATAGTGTTTATCTTGAGCGACATAAGGATGCCATAAGACCGGATTATGAAATTACCGTTGATGTTAAGAATTATACATCAGCAGAGTTGGTGGAGGTGTATGACGAATTCCAGGGAAGGAACGGAGTCATCATGTCCAAGGAGGGAGGCTTTGTTGAGTGGGAGGTTGATATCCCAAAGGCCGGATTGTACAATATCAGCTTGGATTATTTTCCTATAGAGGGCAGAGGAATCGATATCGAAAGGGCGCTATATATTAACGGAGAGATGCCCTTTGCGGGTGCCGATACTTTAGCATTTTCGCGTATATGGACAGACGCAGGCGAAGTTCGGATGGATAACAGAGGCAATGAGATACGCCCCACACAGGTTGAAAAGCCCAGATGGGAGAGCGCTTATCTTAAGGATTACATGGGATATTATATTGAGCCCTATTGCTTTTATTTTAATGAGGGTAAGAATACAATCAGGCTGGATGCCTTAAACGAGACTGCGGCAATAAGTAATATTGTTATAGGACAAAAAGAAGAGCTGGTTACATATAATGAATACATAGCATCCTTTGATGCAAGTAAGTATCAGAATAAAGATATAGATTTCTTTTATAAGAAGCAAGGGGAAGACGCTGAATATAGATCTTCTCCGACTTTGTATGCAGTTTATGACAGAGCATCCTCTAATACTGAGCCCTATAGTGCTGCAAAAATAAAGCTAAACAGCATCGGTGGTGAGCAGTGGAGGGTAGCAGGACAATGGATTGAATGGGAATTTGAAGTGCCTGAGGATGGTTTCTATAACATATCCTTTAAGGCCAAGCAAAATTATAATCGAGGCATGGTATCTATAAGAACGGTTATGATAGACGGCATTACTCCGTTTAAGGAGGCCGCCAATCTTGAGTTCAGATATAACACCGGCTGGCAACTGACGACGCTTTCGGATGAAGATGGCATTCCCTATAAAATTCCGTTAACAAAAGGAAAACATACCATACGACTTGAGGTGTCCATGGGAAATCTCGGTGATATTTTAAACCGTATGGATGAGAGCATATATCGTCTTAACTCCATATATCGTAAGATTCTTGTGCTTACAGGAGCCAGACCTGACCAATACAGGGATTACAGGATTGACGTTAAATATCCTGAGGTAATGGTGGCTATGGAGAAGGAAATTGAGTTTCTAGATGAGATTGTAAAGGACTTAGAAGAATTTACCGGACAAAGAGGTGCCGATACTGCCGTTGTGGTTAATATATCTAAGAGATTACAAAGATTTGTTAAGAATCCCGACGCTATACCTAGAGGTATGGAATCCTTTAAGATGGATATTAGCTCATTAGGTACAGCCATGCTTAACTTAAGCAATTCTCAATTGGATATCGATTTTGTATACATTAATGCTGACGGTGCCGATTTACCTAATGTAGAGGAAACCTTTGTGGGCAAGGTGGCTCACGAGCTAAGATCCTTTGTCGCATCGTTTTTCGAGGATTACTCTACACTGGGAAGTGTTTATGAAGACGGAAAGGTTATAGAGGTTTGGCTATTGTCGGGTCGTGATCAGTCAACCATCTTAAAAAACATGATAGATGAAATATTTACACCAACCTATGGAATAGGAGTAAATGTTAAGCTTATTGATACTAACACACTCTTACCTGCGGTGGTAGCGGGAACGGGTCCTGACGTGGCTCTGTCTGTGTGGAACCATGTACCAGTGGATTATGCACTTCGTGATGCCGCGGTTGATTTATCACAGTTTGAGGATTTTGATGAAGTGGCCTCCGAGTTTCATGAAAGTGTGTTCGTACCATATGAATTTGAGGATGGTATTTATGCATTGCCTGAAACACAGAATTTTGCGGTAATGTTCTATAGAACAGACATTTTAGAGGAGATAGGAGCCAAGGTGCCTGTTACATGGGATGATGTAATAGAGCTTCTGCCTCTGCTTCAGAAAAACAACATGCAATTTGCTATGCCTTCGCCTGAGAGAGTGCTAAACGGCATTCAAAATCCTGATACTACCGGAATGATGGCGTTGCTTTATCAGAACGGAGGACAGCTGTATACAGAAGACGGCAAACGTACTTTGCTGGATACGGAGAAATCAGTAGCAGCCTTTGAATTCTTCACCAGGCTTTACACTCATTACAGCCTGCCGGTCCAATATGACTTTGTTAACAGATTCCGTACCGGAGAGATGCCAATAGGTATACAGGATTTCAGTAATTATAATATACTAAGTGTATTTGCTCCTGAAATAAGAGGTCTATGGGAGTTTGCACTGGTTCCGGGAACAGTACAGGAGGATGGTACCGTAGACCACTCTGTACCTTTTGGTGGGACCTGTAGCATGATTCTTAAGAATGCTGAGGATTATGATGCTGCGTGGACCTTCTTAAAATGGTGGGTAAGCTCTGAAACCAATACCAGATTCGGACGGGAGCTTGAAAGTATTATGGGCTCTGCAGCCAGATATGCAACGGCCAACAAGGTAGCATTTGAGGAGTTGGCATGGAGTAGTGATGATGCGGCGCTTATAAAGGAACAGTGGGAATGGACGGTAGGTACGCCTAATGTGGCCGGAGGATATTCTACTGTTCGTCATATGATTAATGCCTATCGTAAGGTTACCTATAATAAAGAGGACGCGAGAGAAACCCTACTGGATTACACCAGAACAATCAATGATGAAATTAAATACAAGCGGTTAGAACTGGGCTTGGATGTAGATTAACGAATGGGAGGAGAGAGAGAAGATGAGTGCTAAGATAGAGCAATGGAAGGAGAGGAAGAAAAGAGAAGCTTCTTATACCTTGAAGACTATTTGGAAATGCAAGGTTCAATACGCTTTCTTATTCCCCTATGCGTTGTTGTTTACAGTCTTTTTTATAACACCGGTTGTAATATCGATATTCTATAGCTTTACATATTATAATGTATTGAACCCACCGGAGTTTATTGGACTACAGAATTATATCAATCTTATTCTTGCGGATGATGTATTTTTGATTTCGGTTCAGAATACATTTCTACTGGCAGTTATAACGGGTCCGGTCGGCTATATGATGTCGTTCTTATTTGCCTGGTTAATCCATGAGCTGCCAAGATTTTTAAGATCCGTGTTTGTACTTATATTCTTTGCTCCCTCCATCGGTGTCAATATGTTCATGCTGTTTGGAACATTATTCAGCAGTGATTCATATGGATGGGCTAATGCATATCTGATGGAATGGGGCATTAAGGATCAGGTTACATTTTGGCTTACCGATCCTAAATATATGATGGGTGTAATTATTATAGTCGTACTATGGATGAGCTTAGGTAATGGATTCTTATCATTTATAGCCGGTCTTCAGACCATCAGTCAGGATCAGTATGAAGCCGGTTATGTGGATGGAATTAAGAACCGTTGGCAGGAGCTTTGGTATATCACGCTTCCCAACATGAAGCCAATGCTGCTGTTTGGTGCGGTTATGGCGATCACACAGTCATTTACTGTAGGTGAAGTAGCCAATGCACTTTGTGGATTCCCCAGTACAGACTATGCTGCAAGTACGGTAGTAACCCATCTAATGGACTATGGTTCACTAAGGTTTGATATGGGATATGCTTCTGCCATAGCCACAATACTTTTCTTAGCAATGATACTTTCCAAGAAAGCAGTTGGTGCTATGCTGAACAAGGTAGGAACTTGATTTCATACATCTATATTGGGTTTAAGTATAAATAAGGGAGATAAGATTTAATATGAGTAAATTAAAAAAGAGAAAACCAAATAGGTCAAGATGGGGCGACGTATTCGTCTACGTTGTTCTGATTGTTTTTGGATGGTTCTTTATGCTGCCATTGCTGTATGCAGTCAACAGTGCTTTTAAGCCGTTAGATGAGATATTCTTATTCCCTCCTAAGCTTTGGGTCAGCAAGCCGACTCTGGACAACTTCGCAGATTTGTTTGTATTAATGGGAAAGACATGGGTACCGTTTTCCCGGTATATATTTAATACAGTATTTATCACAGTCGTTGGTACTCTGGGACATCTCCTGGTTGCCTCAATGGCTGCATATGTGTTGTCCAAATATAAGTTTCCGGGCAGTAAAGCTTTTTTCACCATCGTAGTTACCGCCCTGATGTTCACACCTCAGGTTATGGCTATCCCAAACTATCTGGTTATGACAAAGCTGGGTTGGGTAAATACTTATTGGTCGATAATTGTACCTGCATTTGCCGCTCCGATAGGTTTGTTTTTAATGAAGCAGTTTATGGAGCAGTTACCGGATGTACTTATAGAAGCCGCAAAAGTTGATGGGGCTAAGGAAGTAAGAATATACTTTAAGATAGTCATGCCGCTTGTTAAACCGGCATCCTTAACTTTGTCTATCTTTTCCATATTGAATTTGTGGAATACAAGAGCCTCAAACTTTATATATAATGAAGAATTAAAGACTTTACCATATGCACTCTCGCAGATTATCACCGGAGGGCAGATTGCCAGAGCCGGTGTAAGTGCAGCCGTAACGCTGTTTATTCTGATAGTACCTCTGCTTTTCTTCATCTTTGCGCAGAGTAGTATCATAGAAACCATGGCAAGTTCGGGAATTAAGGAGTGAGGTGACAAAGATGATAAGAAAAGCAAAGAAATTAATTATATACATTATATTGTTGTCCATGGTATTAATACCGAAGGATAGGGTGTCAGCGGAATCAGAGTCATATACCTATACCTATGAATACTTTGACTTTCAGCTTGAATCACCTGATGCATATACACCGCAAGCCTTACTTCTTGGAACTGATTTAGGTATAGGAGACTTTAATAATCCCAAGTCGTTATTTGTAAGAGATGAGTATCTGTATATAGTTGATTCCGGTAACAATAGAATCGTAGTCGTAGACAGATACTTCGAGCTTATCCGTGTAATAGACAAGGTTATAATGGACGGTGAGGAGGTCACATTTCTTAATCCCTCAGATGTCTATGTAACCGCAAACGGGGATATGTATATATGTGACGCCGATAATAACAGAGTATTACATACAGATGCTGATTTAAATGTAATAAAGACATATGTAAAGCCTGATGACCCTACAGTACTGGGAGAAACGAATTTTATACCGTTAAAATGTGTTGTGGATAAGGCAGGACGTCTATTTGTTTTGGCCGGTAATGTCAACCAGGGCTTTATGGAATTTGACAAAGAAGGTAATTTCACCAACTTTACCGGGGCAAATCCTGTTAAAGCAACCTTGTGGCAGGCATTGCAAAAGAGGCTTATGACCAAGGAGCAAAGAGCGAGAATGATCTTGTTTGTTCCAACGGAATACAGCAATCTTGCCATTGACAAGGATGACTTCCTATATGCAACTACAAACACCTTTACGACAGATCAATTGGCAACGATGAAGACGGTTAACCCTGTTCGTAAGCTGAATTCCATAGGAGAAGATATACTTGTTAGAAACGGTTATGAACCTCCTATCGGCGATTTGCAATGGGGAGCCGGCGGTGATATGACCGGACCGTCCAGATTTGAAGATGTTACGGCTATGGATAATGATACTTACTTCTGCCTGGACCGTAACAGGGGAAGAATATTTGGGTATGATTTCCAGGGTAACATGTTATATGCATTTGGAGGAGCCGGCAACAAGCTGGGATATTTCCAATACCCTATATCTATAGAGCATATGGGAACAGATTTATTTGTGCTGGATAACAGAGCGGTATCGGTAACCCGGTTTACATTAACCGAATTCGGTAAATATATCAATGAAGGATTAGCATTATATAAAGAAGGACTCTACGAGGAATCCGCCGAATATTGGAAAAAAGCATTACGTTTAAACGGTAATTATGATCTGGCATATATAGGTATAGGACGGGCGCTTCTTCGTAAGGGAGAATACCAAGAAGCCATGAAGTATTTTAAGAGCAAGCGTGATTATAATAACTACTCTAAGGCATTTGCCGAATATAGAAAGGAATGGGTAGAGGAGAATATACAGTATCTACTTATAGGTGCGGCTGCACTGGTTATTGTTCCTTTAGTGATAAGCAAGATACTAAAGCGGTTTAAAGGGGGTGCGGCGAATTATGAACGCAAAGACAGAGATTTATAAGGAAAAGTTAAGACACCTCGGAAAGACCTTAAGATACAGCCTATATGTGATATTCCATCCATTTGACGGATTCTGGGACCTAATACATGAGAAGCGGGGCTCAATCGGAGCGGCAACCATTATATTTATAATGATGCTTTTAACACAGGTTTGGACATGGACATATTCAGCATTTCCGTTTTATTTTCCGCAGTGGGAGTACTTCAACCTGTTCATGCGGGTTTTACCGTCGGCAGTACTATTCTTTATTTGGTGTATTGCTAACTGGAGTCTCACCACACTGATGGATGGAAAGGGTAGACTCAGTCATATATATATGGCTTCTGCCTATGCCCTAACTCCTTTTATATTGATTAGAATACCCTTAATATTTCTTACATATATACTTAGCTATGATGAGTATACCTATTATGCGGTATTTGCGAATCTTAGTATAGTATGGTGTGTGATATTGTTTATTGCAGCCATGATGATGATACACGACTACACTATAGGAAAGGCTTTATTCTCAAGCTTTCTTACCATAGTGGCCATGATGATTATTATATTCTTGATAATTATGTTTTTCAGCTTAATTACGCAGAGCTTCGGATATTTCGTAGCTTTGTACAAGGAAGCTACATTCAGACTGTATTAGCATATTAGAAGGAGGAGCAAACAGTATGAAAAAAAGAAAAAATCTTCTGTTATTACTTGTAATCGCCCTCTTACTATGTGTAATGTCTGCATGTAGTAAGGAAGTAGTCGAAGAAAATATAGAAGTATATTCCCCGGATGAGGAGATAAAAGAAAAGGAAGTAGTAATTGAGAATGATAATTTTGAGTTTCATTTCTTTCCTAAGACTACTCAGTTTTACATAGTAAAGAAGAGTAACGGATTTATATGGCGTTCAAACCCTGAGGATACATCTGATCAGGGGGGATTCAGAAAAGAGTTGGATTCAACGTTAACATTACGGTACAATACTGAATCCGGCAGTAAAACCCTGTTAAATAATTATGGTCTCTGTATCGAGAAGGGTAATTATACCTATGAAGTTACAGGTAATAAAATCAGAGTGAACTATACCATAGGTAATGTCAATAAAGTATATTATGTACCCAAGGCTGTACCTGAATCCAGGTTCCTTGAATTTTATGATAAGATGAGCAAATCGGCTCAGAACCAAATAAGTATGAGCTACCGGGTATATGATATTAATGACTTAAGAAAATCAGATGACAAAGACGCACTTATAGCTGCATATCCAGATTTGGTTAATGAGCCTGTCTATGTCATGATGGAGGGAACACCCAAATATCTGATTGAAATGGCAGAGGAAAAGTTCGCTGAAGTAGGATATACTCCTGAGGATTATGAGATTGATGCAGCAAGATATGAGTCAGAATCCTCTCAGGATATTCCTGTGTTTAATATTTCACTTATATACGAACTGACTGAGGATGGATTTGAGCTTACAATACCTATGCATGAAATCGAGTATAAGCAGAAGTATCCTATTGTTGAAATCAGGCCATTACCTTATTTCGGGTCAGGCGGTAAGAATGATGAAGGCTTCATATTTGTACCTGAGGGCTCGGGAGCTTTAATCAATTTTAACAATCAAAAGCAATCTCAGAATTCTTATAAAAGTGACTTGTATGGTTGGGACTATGCAATTAACAGAGATGCTGTTGTCGATGAAAACAGAGCAAATATGCCTTTATTCGGCATAAGCAAAAATGGTTCCTCATTCATATGTATTCTCGAAGAAGGCAATTCATATGCATTTATAGATGCAGATGTGAGCGGAGGGTCCCATGATTATAACTATGTAGCAGCCAACTATAATCTTGTGCATAGTGAGCTGATGGATATCTCGGCAAAATCAGACAGGACTGTCCGTATGTTTGAGGATAAGCTGCCAGATGAGGACCTGAAGCAAAAATATATTTTCATAGATGAAGATGATTACGTGTCTATGGCAACTGTTTATCGTGAGTATCTTTTGGATAGATTTCCTATGATGACGAAGCGAACAGAATCTGATTTTCCTGTGGCGGTTGAAATCATAGGTGCCATCGACAGGACAAAGCATTACATAGGTATTCCCGTAAGAAAGCCATATGAGCTGACATCCTATAAGGAAGCCCTGGACATGATAAAAGAACTCAAGGAAGCAGGGATTACCGATCTGAATATCATTTACAACGGTTGGTTTAATAAGGGTATACTTCATGAAGCACCCAATAAAGTTAAATTGATATCAGAGCTTGGAAGCAAGAAGGACTTTAAGAATCTTGTCAAATATACTAACGAAAATGATGTGAATTTGCATTTATCTGCTTCAATACAATTTGTTTACAATAATTCTTTATGGGATAATTTTATAGCCATAAGAGACAGCGCCAAGTATGTTAACCGTAAGCTTGTTGAACTTGAGCCTTATAATCCCATATGGTTTGGTAGAAGTGATTATCTATATCAGTATTATTTGGCTAAGCCCAGTTATTATTTAAATAATCTTGATTTATATGCGAAGGAAATAGCCGATTTAGGATTGAAGAATTTAGCATTTGAAGATATTGGCGAGACATTAAGCGCCGATTATAACAAAAAAAATCCTGTTTCCAGAGAACAGGTTAAGCTGATGCAGATGGAGAAGCTGGAGAAGCTTTCGTCAGAAGACTACAATATGATAATTCGTACGGGAAATATGTATGCGGTTCCTTACTCTGACTTTATCATTAACGTTAACCTTGCCACGAAGAAATATAATATAATCGACGAAGAGATACCGTTTTATCAGATTGTACTCCATGGTCTTGTGTCCTATGCCAGTACGCCTATTAACCTGTCTCCTAACTTCGAATATTATCTTCTCAAAACAGTAGAAACAGGAGCTGGTTTACAATACAGCTTTATGGATGCAGATATATTCGATCTGCAGGACAGCCGTTATACCAACTATTTTGCTTCTGATTTCAGAGAGCAGAAGGACGAGGCCATTAATTTATATAAAAAGCTGAAAGCGGATTTCGGACATCTTTATAACCAGTTTATCACAGGCCATCAGAAGCTGGCGAACGGTGTGTATATGACAGAGTACGAGGATGGTACACAGGTTATAGTAAACTACAATGAGAGGGCTTACACCCACAAGGGTATTGAGATTCCGGCTAAGGATTATATTGTGGAAGGAGGTAAGCAATAATGGATAAGGAAAAAAAGCAGAAAAAGCAAAGGAAGCAAAGGAAACCAAAGAGTATGGCATATAGAAATGCCGTGGCGGGATATTTATTTACGGCACCGTTTATTATAGGGTTTTTACTGTTCCTTTTGGTACCCCTGATGCAGTCTTTGCGAATGGCTTTTAGCGACGTTAAATTTGAAGGAGGCATTGCTTATTACTTCGTAAAATTTGCAAACTTCAAATATATCTTTACCGTGGATCCTGAATTTGTACCTTTTATGATTAATGAGCTGATTCAAATGGCATATACCGTACCGTCCATCATAATATTCAGCTTTTTCATAGCAATCGTACTTAATCAGGAATTTAAAGGCAGAGGATTGGTAAGAGCAATCTTTTTCCTGCCGGTTATTCTTTCGTCAGGTGTATTAATAGGTCTTGAGACTAATAATACATTGATGCAGGGGCTTAAGGACGTAATAGCGGAATCGTCCAATGCCACCAGCATCACAGATACGGTAAAAAGCATGTTTTTATCTGAAGGTACATATATTGGTCCTATTCAATATGTATTCGATGCTGTTGACCGTGTATATGAAATTGCGATGGCCTCCGGTATTCAGATAATCATTTTCCTTTCCGGCCTTCAGACAATATCGGCCAGTATGTTTGAGGCAGCTAAAATCGAAGGTGCAACCGCCTGGGAAACGTTTTGGAAAATAACATTTCCTATGGTTAGTTCCTTGATTTTAGTTAATGTAATATATTCAATCATTGATTTCTTCGTCCGATCCGATAATGAAGTAATGACTCATATCAAGAATACAATGACTGCTTCGATAGAGTATGGTAGGAGTTCGGCAATGGCATGGACTTACTTCGCAGTGATTGCTGTAATAATTACAGTAACATCAGCACTTATATCAAAGAGGGTATACTATTATGATTAAAGTGAATTTTCTATCAAAAAAATCAAATAAGGTAAAGCGGGTAAAAAATGAGTCCTTCAAGGGCTTTTGGGAAAGAAACAGATTATCAAATGGGTATTTATTAAAAAAGACTATCGGTAGAAAGCTGTTTAACTTCTGTAGAGCGGTTATGTTATTCGGATTAGTTTTCCTGATACTACAGCCTATTTTGAGTAAAATATCCGTAAGCTTTATGGAGGAAAGGGATTTATATGATGCGACCATCATTAATATTCCAAGGAACTGGTCAGTTTCTAATTATGAAATGTCCAGTATGCTGATGAATTATAAGAGCTCGATAATATCAACGCTGTGGGTATCGCTGCTTATAGCAGTAATTCAGTTAGCATCCACAACCCTTGTGGCATATGGTTTTGCCAGATATAATTTCCCAGGTAAAAAGCTTTTGTTTGCTGCGGTTATACTATCCATAGTAATTCCGCCCCAAACTATTCTGACTGCATTATATCTTAACTTCAGGCATTTTGATATTTTTGGGTTATTTAAGCTCTTTACAGGGAAATCAATAAATCTTCTTGGCTCTATATTGCCTTATGTAATGATTAGTGCCGGTGCCATGGGACTGAAGAACGGCCTATACATATTTATGCTAAGACAGTATTTTAGAGGAATACCTAAGGAGATGGAGGAAGCCGCATATGTAGACGGCTGTGGTAAGCTTAAGACCTTCTTTATAATCATGCTTCCTGACGCAAAGCCGATGCTGACATCCATATTTCTTTTCTCATATGTGTGGCAATGGACAGATACATTTTATTCATCCCTGTTCCTACGTGAATTCCGCCTCCTGGCTAACGCCGTTGCAGGACTTGGTGACGGACTTATGACATATATTCAAAATATAAGTAACAGAACGGCATTTCCCTCCACAGCCTATACACAAGCCATTATATCTACGGGTACATTAATGGTAGTAGCGCCATTAATTATCATATATATTGTAGCACAAAAGGGCTTTGTCGAAAGCCTTGCTCAATCGGGAATCAAAATGTAATGATTTAAATTAAAAGGAGGTAGTAATGAAGTTAAAAAAATTATTGGCTGTCTTATTAGTACTGTCCATGGTTTTGACTGCATTTTCAGCTTGTGGAAAAGCAGATGAAGCGACGGTCGATCCTGAGCCGTCAGGACAGACGAATGAGCAAGATGAGACTAAAGAGGATGACGGGGAAGATGCTACACCTACGCCGACACCTACTCCGGAACCACCAAGAGATTTAGGAGGAATCCATATCACGGTTGCGGATTGGTATACAACCGGTCAGGCAGAAGCCAAGACTAAAAAGGAGGAGGATAGACAGGCCTATCGTGAGAAGCTACAGGCGGATCACAATTTTACCTTAACGCAGGAAAATGTTGCGGCATGGGGAGAATATCAGGAACTGTTTATTACGTCTACAATGAGCGGGACTCCCGTAGCGGATATATTTATTATGGATCCGGCAATGGTTCCGGAGCCCTTAAAGCAGGGATTAATGTATCCGGTTAGTGAGATACCCAGCTTTAATAACTTCGAAGATAAAATGTGGAATAACGCAGTTAAGGAATCTTATTCACAGAACGGCAAAATATATGCGTTTTCAGAGGTTAACGAGCTGCTAGGCTTAGGAGTTTTCTGGAATAAGCGTTTATTTGAGGAAGAGGGCTTAGATCCTGATTACCTATACGATTTACAAGCAAGCGGTGAGTGGACCTGGGACAAAATGAAGGAATTGGCAAGAAGATTAACTAAGGATACAGATAATGACGGACAGACAGATATATATGGTATAACAGGCTGGCAGAGAGAAATTGTAAAAGCCGCTGTATTTAGTAATGGTTCTGATTACGTCAGATTTAATTCCGAGACAGGAAGATATGAGAATAATCAGAAGTCCGATGAAGTATTGGCTGCAATTCAGTTAGCAGTAGATATGTTTAACGAGGGTCTGATAGCACCCAGACCTTTAGAGGAAGGCTCAGATGAAATCAGATTCTTCATCGATACCTTTAATACAGGTCAGGCAGCAATGTGTCCCGCCGAATGGTATAGACACACAGATTTTGCAGATATGGTCGATGATTGGGGCTTTGTATTCTTCCCTAAAGGACCCGGACCAAATGCCAAGATGCAGACTATGTACTTAACAAATCCAAGAGTTATGCCGGCTGATATGGATCCCGACCGTGCCGACGCTGTTGCATTCGCATACAGTAAATGGGTAGGAGAGGTCCCGGGATACGAGGATGATGAGAGAGATTTGTCATATTATTATGCCAGCGTAAGAGACGCCAGAGCCGTAGAAGAGACAATCGTTCCAATGCTTGACGGACAGGGTGTGTTCTCCTTGGTATACATGATACCGAAACTAAGTTTCCGTCATGGTGCAAATGAAGATAATGGCGGATTGGCAAACTTCTCTGCTATTGAAATAGCAGATGCTGCCAGTGCTAATTACGATAGTATAATTAATGATTTCTATGAAGATTAAATATTACCAGTGATATAGCTAATAGTTTCAATGCGGCTATTTACTGTTAATAGTCGCATTGAAACAAAAAATATAATACGAAAGTGAGACAAATTATCTATGGTAGGATTAAAAGAAAAATATAAAGACTATTTCAAAGTCGGTGCGGCAGTTAATATATATACTGTAGATACACACAAAGAATTACTGATAAAACATTTTAACAGCATAACCTGTGAGAATGAGACCAAATTTGTTAATATACAACCTGAAGAGAACAACTACGAATATGATCAAACCGATAAAATATTAAGTTTTGCAAAAAAAAATAATATAGCCATGAGAGGCCATACAATGGTATGGCATAACCAGACACCGGATTGGGTATTTAAGGATGCAACAAGAGATATCCTTCTGGAGCGTATGAAGAACCACATATATAATGTCGGGAAAAAGTATAAAAATGACTTCTATTGCTGGGATGTCGTAAATGAAGCAATAGAAGATAAGAAAGATTTGTTTTATCGAAAAAGTCCGTGGCTGGAGATAATCGGAGAAGATTTTATGGATTATGCATTTAATTATGCCAGGGAAGTGCTTCCGGATACGGACCTTTATTACAATGATTATAACGAAAGTGAGTACCCCAAAAGGGATAAGATATATAAAGCAATTAAGGACATGCTTGATCGCGGCGTTCCTGTGGATGGAGTCGGTCTTCAATGTCATTGGAATATCTGCAGTCCATCTATGGATGATTTTAAACAGGCAATGGAGCAGTATGCGAAGCTGGGCATAAAGATTCAGGTAACAGAGATGGATTTGTCTGTATTTGATTTTAAGGACGAGACCAGACTCGATAAGCCAGGTATTGATTTACTGAAGAAGCAAGCCGCAATTTACAAGGAAGGATTTAAGATTCTAAGAGAATATAAGGATATAGTCGATACCGTTACTCTATGGGGTGTTGCCGATGATGCTACATGGTTGGATGATTTCCCCGTGAAGAACCGCAAGAATTGGCCCCTATTATTTGACGAGAATCATGAACCCAAGGAAGCGCTATATGCAATTATGGACTTTTAAATACTATACTTACAGGAGGAAATCTTATGCAGGATTATAAGGCTTATTTAGACGAGACACTTGATTTTGAGGAGAGAGCGAAGGATCTTGTATCCAGAATGACATTAGAGGAAAAGGTTTTCCAGACTCTATATACAGCTCCCGCAATTGAAAGACTTGGTGTAAAGGCATATAACTGGTGGAACGAGGCATTACATGGAGTTGCCCGCGCAGGTGTAGCTACCGTATTTCCACAGGCAATCGGACTGGCAGCGACATTTGATGAGGAACTATTGGAAGAGATAGCCGATGTCATTTCCACGGAAGGCAGAGCAAAATTCAATGCACAGCAGAAACATGGGGACTATGATATATATAAGGGTTTAACCTTCTGGTCTCCCAATGTCAATATCTTCAGAGATCCAAGATGGGGAAGAGGACATGAAACCTTTGGTGAAGATCCTTTCCTTAGCTCCAGACTGGGAGTTAGATTTGTTAAGGGTATCCAAGGTCATGACAGTAAGTATATGAAAGCGGCCGCATGCGCAAAGCACTTTGCGGTACATTCGGGACCTGAGGATCTTAGACATAGCTTTAATGCAGAGTGTTCCACACAGGATTTATATGAAACATATCTTCCGGCATTCAAGGCCTGTGTTCAGGAGGCTAAGGTAGAAGCCGTTATGGGAGCGTACAACCGTACCAATGGTGAGCCATGCTGTGGAAGTAAGACCTTACTCACTGATATCCTTAGAGATGAGTGGGGCTTTACCGGACATGTGGTGTCAGATTGCTGGGCAATCAAGGATTTTCATGAAAATCACAAGGTAACATCTACACCTGTTGAATCCGTATCGCTTGCGATGAATAACGGATGCGACCTTAACTGTGGTAATATGTTCGGACATCTGCTCATGGCTGTCAGGGATGGATTGGTAGATGAAAATACGATTGACAAAGCCGTAACAAGGCTGATTACAACACGTATGAAGCTTGGCTTATTCGATAATCCGGAAAATGTTCCGTTTAATAAGATTGGCTATGACAAAGTGGATAATAATGAGCATAAGGAGCTTAATATTAAAGCATCAAGAAAATCAATCGTATTATTAAAGAATGAAGGCAATCTGCTTCCTTTAGATAAATCGAAATTAAAGACCGTAGGAGTTATAGGACCCAATGCTAATAACAGAAAGGCATTAGTCGGCAACTACGAAGGAACTGCCTCCGAATATATAACTGTATTAGAAGGCATTAAAGAGTATCTGGGAGAAGATATAAGGGTATATTATTCAGAGGGCTGTCACTTATTCAAGAAATCTTCTCAGGCACTTGGCATGGAAAATGACAGAATAGCCGAGGCTAAAACAGTATGTGAAATGAGTGATGTCGTTATTGCCTGCTTTGGGCTTGACCCTGGTCTTGAGGGCGAGGAAGGTGATCAAGGCAATGAATTTGCCAGTGGTGACAAGAATAGCCTAAATCTTCCCGGAATTCAGGAAGATGTATTGAAGGAATTATATAATTGTGGTAAACCGGTTATACTTGTATTGCTTTCAGGAAGTGCCCTAAGTGTAACTTGGGCAGATGAACATATACCGGCAATAGTCCAGGGGTGGTATCCAGGAGCACAGGGAGGAAGAGCGATTGCACAGGTTCTTTTTGGGGATTATTCGCCCGAAGGTAAGCTTCCCGTGACCTTCTACCGTACTACCGAGGAGCTACCGGAATTCACTGATTATAATATGGCAAATAGGACCTATCGTTACATGAAGAACGAAGCTTTGTATCCGTTTGGGTACGGTCTATCTTACACGGATTTTGAAATATCTAATGTAGCCATAGACTCGGAAGAGGTTGCCAAGGGTAAGAATGTATTATGTACGGTCAATATAAAGAATACTGGAAGTATGCCGGGAGCAGAAACAATACAGGTATATGTTAAGGTGAAGCAAGAGGGTACACCCAATCCACAGCTAAAGGGACTAAAGAAAGTTTACTTAAATCCAGGCGAGCTAAAGACTATATCTATCGAACTGCAGGATAAAGCTTTTGGACTTTACGACAATGAAGGAAGGCTAGTGCTTCATGAGGGTGAGTATGAGGTGTTTATAGGTATAAGTCAACCAGATGAAAGAAGCATAAGCTTAACAGGTAAGAAGCCTTATAAGAAAATAATGCGTTCGGCTCAAACGGTAATATTGTAGACTTGATTTAAAAGGCGAACGCAGCAGCGTTCGCCTATATTAATGTGAATACTGATAATGTAAATACTGATAATAATTGCTTGGAGGAAAAAATGAACTATAGTCAATGCTGGTTAAATTATAACCCAATAGATAATTACGAGGACAGGGATATGTTATCCGATATAGGAATTTGCATAGCCACTAATCAGATTAGTACGATAATTGAAAATGCTGTCAGCGAATTATCTTATGCATTAAAGAGAATGCTTAATATTAACTGCAACAAAGAATATATGACAGAAGATGACCAGTATGAAGAACTTAAATCAGGGATAATATTAAGGCTTAATACGAAGGATAAATCAGGATATAACAATGAAGGATATTCTATAAAACACATAGATAAGACTGTTCGGATTGAGGCAGAGACCGAGAGTGGAATATTATACGGATGCTTTGATTTGATTAGACGTATTGCTCAGGGGGAATTGATACGGGGAATAGACATAATGGAGAAGCCAAAAAACAATATACGTATTTTAAATCACTGGGATAATATGGACGGTAGTATCGAGAGAGGCTACTCAGGAAAATCATTTTTCTTCAAAAATGATGAACTGATAATTAATGAGCGCACAAGGGATTATGCCAGACTGATTTCCTCGGTTGGAATAAATGCAACGGTTATCAATAATGTGAATGTCCATGGAGCCGCCTCAGACCTGATTACAGACCGTTATCTGGATAAACTGCGGATAATGGCGGATATATTTGCAGGCTATAATATTAGACTGTTTCTCAGTGCGAATTTTGCGGCCCCTATTGAAATCGGTGGATTAACCGTCTCAGACCCGTTAGATAAGGATGTAATTGATTGGTGGAAAAAATGTGTTAAGAATATATATGATAAAATTCCTAACTTCGGAGGATTTCTGATTAAAGCCGATTCTGAGGGAAGACCCGGTCCATTTACTTACGGTCGTACTCATGCTGACGGAGCTAATATGCTTGCCAGGGCACTAAAGCCTTATGGTGGTCTTCTTATTTGGCGATGCTTTGTATACAACTGCCAACAGGACTGGAGAGATTATAAAACCGACCGTGCCAGAGCAGCCTATGACAATTTTATCGGCCTGGATGGTAAGTTTGATGATAATGTTATACTTCAGATTAAGAACGGTCCAATGGATTTTCAGGTGAGAGAACCGGTATCCACACTGTTTGGTGGTTTAAAGAAAACCAATATGATACTTGAGGTACAGGCTGCACAGGAATATACCGGTCAGCAAAGAGATGTGTGCTACCTCATTCCTATGTGGAAGGAAATACTTGAATTTGAAACCTACAGTAAACATGGTGGCTCAAGGGTGGCGGACATAGTATCGGGAAGAACCTATAACCAAATCAACTGTGGATTGGCGGCAGTATCCAATACCGGCAATGACTATAACTGGACCGGACATGATTTGGTGGCATCCAATCTGTATGGATTCGGCAGACTGTCATGGGACACAGAATTAAGCTCTGAGGAGATTGCCAGGGAATGGGCCGTGCAGACTTTTCCTCATAACGGGAAGGTAATTAAAGCAGTGCTGGATATTCTTATGAAATCCTGGCCTGTTTATGAGAAGTATACTTCTCCACTGGGAATCGGTTGGATGATAAATCCGCATAATCACTACGGCCCCAATGTAGACGGGTATGAGTATGACAGATGGGGTACCTATCATAGGGCCGACAGATATGGCCTGGGTGTGGACAGAACCGTTAAGAGTGGGACAGGCTACATTGGACAATATAACGAGCCTAATGCATCAATGTACGAGAATAAGGAAAGCTGTCCTGAGGAGCTGTTACTTTTCTTTCACTATATCAGATATGATTACAGGTTAAAGAACGGAAAGACTTTAATTCAGCATATCTATGACACCCATTTCGAAGGCGTCGAGGATGTTGAAGAGATGATAAAGAGCTGGGAGAGTTTACAAGGGCTTATTCCGGATGATATATATGAAAGAGTTCGTAAACGATTTGATATTCAGTATAGAAATGCCAATGAATGGCGTGACGTGGTTAATACTTATTTTTATCGCAAATCAGGTATTAATGATGAAAAAGGCAGAAAAATTTATTAGCATATAAGATCCGAATACCGCGGAAATATTTTTATAAGGAGGGTTGTTATTCAATTTTCGATGACAGCTTAGTATGACAACGGAAGTTCCGGGAATGACTAAGGGGGATAAGGGGTATCTCAAGCGGGGAGATACACAATCGAAAATTAAAAGGAGGTATTGGAGCAAAATGGGTAAAGAGCTAAGAAACGCAATAAAAAGAATTGCGGTACTCGTGATGGCTTTTGTGCTGGTATCTGCAGCTGTCTCGCCTGCATTGGCTGCACCTGTAAAGAAGGCACCAAGCCTGAATGCTAATGAAGTTACTATCGTGGTTGGCAAAAGTTTTAACTTTAACATTGACAACAAAATTAAGGGATCAACCTATAAGTGGAGGACAACTAATAAGGATGTTGCTGTTGTCAATGAAAAGAACGGTGTGGTTACCGGCGTGGGGAAAGGTACCACTAATGTTTTCTGCCAGATAAAGGTGGAAGGTAAAAGCTATTTACTGAGGGCTAAAATACATGTTCTAAAGCCGGCGGTTAGTTTAACCATAGCAAATCCGGTAGAAGCCCTGGATGTAGGTAAGTATTACCGTCTAAAGACAGAAATCATACCTAAAACTTCAAATGATATTGTCACTTGGTCTTCCAGTGACGACAGTATTGTAAAGGTTGACAGTGATGGTTCATTTGCTGCCAAGAAGCCCGGAACCGTAACCATAACGGCTACTACAGTAAGCGGAAGGAAGGACAGTGTTACAATCAAAATTCTTGGTGATGTATCGGAGACCGATGATGGCGATAAACCGGATGATGTTGTTGAAGATACCGATGAGAAGCCTGAGGAAGAAATAGATCTGGGCGATATCGTCTATGAAGAGAATTTTGAAACTTCCATAGGTGCATTCGTAAGCAGAGGTTCGGCAAAGATTGGCCGTACAACAGCAGGAAAGGCCGCTGAGGGTAAAGGCTATATGGCAATTACCGGAAGAACAGCTAATTGGAACGGTGCAATGGTTAATGTAACCGACAAGGTTGTACCCGGCGCCACTTATCATGTTACCGGTTGGGTAAGGTATACATCCGGTGATGACTACGAGACTCTCAAAATCACACAGCAGGCCGATACAAGAAACGGTGAAGAGTACATAGATATTACCGGCGAAGTGGAAGTTAAGAAGGGCGAATGGACACAGGTATCAGGAGTTATGGTCGTTCCGCCGAGTGCAACAAAGAGTCAGGTTTATTTCGAAGCATTGAGTCTGATCGATTTCTATGCCGACCATCTGGTTATAAGGGAGGTTGTGGCAGATATAATTGAGGAAGACTTATCAGGAATTAAACCTGCAGAGGTTGGAGATATCGTTTATAGGAATGACTTTGAAGGTGATAAGGTTCTTGATGCAAGAGGAAGCTCACAAAGAACGATTACTACTAAGGAAGCTTATAAGGGTAAATCCAGCCTTGAAGTAACGCGTACTGCCGGATGGGATGGCGCAGGAGTCAGATTTGTCAGTGCTAATGACATCGAGATATTAAGTCTGTATGGCAGAACCGTTGAGGCAAGTTTTTATGTTAAATACACCGAAGGACCCGATGAGGTTCAGTTCAAACTAAATAATAAGATGGAAAAAGCAGAAGACTCAGACAATATTCTCTCGCAGATAGCAGTTAAGAAGGGTGAGTGGACATTAATTAATGCAGAATGCTACATCGCAGAAAAGACAGCCGGCAATTTAATCTTCGTTGAAACAGAAGGAGATGTTGCCCTGACCTTCTATATTGATGATGTAGAAATTAAAGTTGTCAAGTAAACCCTGATTATTAAAAAAGGAGGATTTTAAGGTGAATAAAAAGCTGTTTAAAAAGATGCTAACAGCTGTCCTGACGGCTGCCTTGCTCTTAACGAGTAATGGTGTTGCTTCCTTGAATGCTTCTGCTGCTGAGAATGAGAACATACTTGTCAAGGGAGTATACACAAATGTTGAAAAAATAACTATGGCAACACAGACAACCAGACAGATAAATGCATATGTGGAGCCATCAGATGCAACAATACAAAGCTTACAATATAAATCGTCTGCACCGGAGGTGGCTAAGGTATCATCCACCGGTCTGATTACAGCCCTATCGCCGGGTAAGGCCACGATTACCGTATCGGCTACAGACGGTAGTAAGCAGAAGGATACGATAACTGTTACAGTATTGAAGGACTTAATTATAACAAAGGATCATGTGGACTCTGATAATGAGGTAATTATTATTGATAAAACCTATGGTAATATAACCATAGATTCATCAGTAGGCGATGCTGATATATATTTTGGCGGTGTTACCGTAAGAAATATATTAGCAATGGATAATGGAGAGTATTCATTATTCCTGTATGACTCCAAGATTAAGGAGATTAAGATCGATGATGTGGCAGGAGAGATAGAATCCTTTGCCGCTACAGATACGGATTCTAAAGCGCCCAATCTTGTTATAGGCGAGAATACTCAAATCAATGACCTAAATGCAAGAATCAGCGCCAGTATCCGCCAGGAAGACGGATCTGCGATTGAAGGTCTGAGAGTTACCCAATCTGCAGATGGAAAAATCACGGTATATCTGGAGAATTATAATGGTGGACTTCTTCTGGATACTTCTTTAGGAGATATGGAGATTATAACAATCGGTAGCACATTATCAAATGTTAATGTTACCGGAAGTGTAGACTCCGGCATTATCGAACTTACCAATGGCGGAGATTCTCAGATTGATAATCTGACAGTAAGCGGATCTGCCAATGTTAATCTTGGTTTACCTGCCAATGAAGTAAGTATTGACAGAAATGCACAAGGTGCATCCCTTACCGCAAACGATGAAATAAGAACACTTAATAATTTCGGCACAGGCAGTAACATAAGTATTACCGGTATGGTTGATAACCTTGAGAACAACGGTGATAATGCTAACATTGATGTTGCTTCCGGTGGCTTTGTTGCCATGATTAACCTTAATGGAGAGGGTTCATCACTCTCCGGAGAAGGAGATGTATCAGAGGCTTATGTCAATGCTGACAACTGTAGTATCAATACGGTAAACACATTGGTAGTAGTCGGTGAGGCCAATGGCACATCAATTCAGGGAGAGACTGTATTACCGGGTACCACAAAGACGTCACCAAGACCGGCTCCGGTAGGCGGAGGTGGCATAGTGCCTCCTAAACCAGCACCTATTCTTCCCGGTGATGTAATTCTTGATAACAATTTTGAGGACAGAAAAACACAGCTGTTGAATGATATCCAGGGTACGGTAACCATTTCAATAGTCAACAGTGGAGATCCCGAGCGAGGTTATGTAGCCAAAGTAAGCAATAAACAAGCGGAATGGGCAGGTGCAGGCTTTGATCTGACCAGATATTGCGGAAAATACATTACACTCGCCATATCAGCAAAAATCATGGCATTGTCGGATGGTGAGGTAAAGGCTACCATTAAGTATAACGGTGATCAGTATACACAACCGGAAGGATGTAAAGCAGATGCTTTGGCTAATACATGGACAGAATTAAACGGTACTTTCCTATTAAATAAGAGCATTAGAACCGCAGTTATTTATTTTGAAGCTCCGAGCGCTTATTATTTGGATGATGTATTAATTACGGTTGCAGATGTAGGTATGCCGATTCCTGCTGAATCCGTGACAATTAACGAGACAGATATAGTATTGAATATCAATGAATCGAAGCAGTTAACAGTAACCGTTGAACCTGCAGCCGCCGATGTTAAAACCGTAACATGGTCATCCTCTGACCAGGATGTGGCAACAGTAGATGAAAACGGTATCGTTAAGGGAATTGGCGCGGGTACTGCAACTATTACGGCAACCTCTAATTGCCCTTATGCAAAACCGAAGCCTGAGGCATCTGTTGAGGTCGAGGTTGTAGATGTAGTTGTTATTGATCTTAATAAAAACTATATCTTCTTTACAGCCGTAGGAGAAACAGAGACTCTTTCGGCAGGTGAAGCCGCTACCTGGACATCGAGTAATGAAGCGGTTGCCACAGTATCGGAATCCGGTGTAGTAACTGCGGTAGGTAACGGAACAGCAATAATTACAGCTAATATTCCAGGCGGAGTAGGAACATGTAAGGTTAATGTTGAATTAC
>JAAYTK010000014.1 GCA_012523775.1 Clostridiales bacterium
AGGATCTCCACCACCCGGATCTCCACCGCCAGTTTCGGTATTGATATAGCTTGCACCTGCTTCAACAATCGGAAAATTATCATTACCACATTCGATACCGCGAGAAGTGACATTGGCAGTATCAAAAATATTTACAAGAGGACGGCTTTCTCCACCACCCTCAGTAAATATCTGATTATTTGCTATCACAGTTACAGAATCTTTAAATGTAATCGACATAGGCTCTGTTGATCCATAAGCATCAAGTATAATTGACCTATCACCGGTTTCAATGTCAAGTGTTCCATCTCCTGATATCGTTAGGTTTCCATTTCTGACAAATATACCTATTCCGTTAATCATAGGTGGATCAGCTTCCTGATTTAGATCGGGTTCATTAGGTATATTGATACTATTATCACCAATAAGTATAACCTCTATATCTCCGATAGAAGGAGCATGTATACCCATTTGTCTTCCCGGACTAATATATCCCTCAGTTATATTTACACCATTTAAGGTTATTATATGAGTATCTGTCGCTGAATCAAAATCATAGGATAGACCTACAACATCACCATCATAATCTTCACTTAATATATCAACTCCGTTTACATATAAACTCTGCGGACCATGACCTGGTCCAGGATCTACGCCACCTTCCGGGTCTCCGCCGCCATCGTCGGTATTGTTAAAGCTTGCTCCGTCGGCTATGTACGGTTTATTGTCATTTCCACACTCAATTCCATGAGATGTAACATCTGCTGTGTCATTAATTTTTACAAGAGGACGGCTTTCTCCACCACCCTCAGTAAATATCTGATTATTAGCTACAATGGTTACATCGTTTTCAAATATAATTGCTTTACCGGGTTTACCATATGCATCAAGATGAATTGATCTTCCATCCGAATTAATAGTTAGGTTTCCCGTTCCAGAAAACGTTAAGCTACCACCTCCTGTAAAGATACCTACACGATCACCAGCACTTTCGGGCTCAGTAACATTTAAAATATTAATAGTATTATTACCTACAAGAACCAGCTCTACATCTCCGACATCATTGGCATAAATTCCGGAATATTTTCCCATGTCTGAATGTCCAAGTGTAATGGCTGCTCCGGATACTGTAATCACGTTTACACCGTCAACATAATAGTAGCTAATTCCTTCGGGATATTCAATTTCATCACTATTTAGCAAGTCCGTCCCATCAATAAATATACTTCCGGTTTCCGGCTTCGGATCGGGTGCGGCATATGTCTTATCTGCCGGTAACTGTGTCAGTACCATACAAAAAATCAAGAATAAAGACAGCTTTCTTTTTAATCTTACAGTTCTAGTCCTCATAAATGTTTATCTCCTCCTTTTGTATTATTGATAATATCTTGCCGGTAAACTAATATCCCCTCCTTTTGTTAATTCGGTATTTGACATTTTTTCTTGCTTTAAGTCGTTTATTTTGTTGATTTGTTTTTATTTCTTTTATATAATAAATAAAATTAATATTATAATGATTGGCGGTAGACTATGAAAAAGATATCCTCCTTTAAGAATGATTGTATTTATATTGCAATTCTTGCCCTACAATTTCTTGTATGCGGTTCTGTTTATATATCTCAGGTGTACCATCTCCTTAACTTCTACTCAGAAGATATGGTCTTGATAATCGGTATGAGATGGAATTATTTTGCACAGGCATTCGGTATGCTAATTTTCATTCTACTTTTCTTAAAGGTACCGAAGTATGTTGGTAATCGTATATCTTATGCCCTCTTGATAGCCGTCGGAACCATAATAACCGCTATTTCCTTACATACATATAATGGAACAGTCGCACTTTTCTTTACAATAATCTATAATATTATAATTGGACTATCTTCAGGCTATGCTCTTACAGCCTTAACCTCCCATGTTTCAAAAATAAAGCTTGGTTTGGCTTTTGGTCTGGCCTATGCCATCGGTAGTGTAGGAACATATTTAATCTCTGTCATTGATGAGGGTGATTTTCTAAAGACCAAAAATGTAGTAATTGTATATCTTATCATAAACATAATAAACATTATAATTTTATATTTCTCGCAGAACATTCCCTGTACCACAAAAGCATATTCTAAATCCAAAACAAAATATGTAAAAAGGAATATTTCCGAGAATATTCATTTATATATCCTGATATTGCTTATTATTATATTGGTAAACTCAATAAACGCATTGGGCAATAATTTTCAGATGGCCGCTATTGCTAACGGAAAAGCAAGTCTGCCTTTCAGTAGGGCATTTTATGCTATCAGTCTGCTGTCAGCCGGATTAATTTCTCTTAGAAGTCGTAAATACTTAGCCTTAACAACCTTTGCCTCATTATTGTTTCCGGTTGTAACCATAATCCTTGCCGGCGATCCTTCTTTGGCATCGGGTTTATTGACAATCACCTATCTCTTCCTGGGGTTTGTAGCTGTATACCGTTCCTTAATGTTTATGGATATTGCTGCTGGAGATAATAATCTCCTCGCATTTGCATGTGTAGGTCTAATGCTGTCTCGCTTAGTTGAGGCCGGCTCTACCTGGTTCAGCAGTATCAATATTACTGATAAATTGCTTGCCGCCATAATATTTGCAGTATTATTCGCACTGTTATTGTTTGTATTTTTTATCTATGTACAAAAGATGTATCAATTTTCATCTTATGAAGCTACGGTTGAGGATAAACTAATGAGGTTTGCTCAAAAATATAATTTAACATCCAGAGAAAAAGAAGTACTTCCATTATTAACCAAAGGGACTCCAAACCGTGAAATTGCAAAATTGATGTTTATATCAGAAAACACTGTAAAATTCCATATTAAAAATCTTCTGCAAAAAACAGGTTGTCCTGACAGAACAGACCTTATCAGTCTTTATAATAAACCAGATTCCGGTATACTCTTCTAATTTATCAATATCTACCTATACTAATATTATAATTATTTTGTTATATATATAAATAATCCACGGGGCTATATAGGGGTAGTTTTTGGGGTAGTTTTATGAAATAACTTGAAATTTGTATAATAATTGGGGATTTTGACAATTAAATAATTTATCTATTCATTAAGCTGTTTATGCATACTTATTAATCTAATAATATTAATCTTTACAAGTGGAATAATAAGATATATCAGTAACCATAAAGATTATCAGCTTAATGCAGAATGGAGAATGCGTATGGGAGTATCGCATAAGGGAGCCATATCGCTTGGTCTTCTATATATTCCGGTTGGCTTGTATACAACGACAAGGGATAATGATATTCGCTTCAATCAACTGTGTAAGGACACAAAGGAAAGAGTACGTTATAAAAAATACTGTCCCAGCTGTAATAAGGAAGTAAAATCCGATGAAATTATCAAAGGCTATGAGTACGAATCCGGCAAATATGTAATTATGACTCAGGAAGAGCTTGAAAAAATCAAAACCAAGAAGGACAAGACCATTCATATTATACAATTTGTCAATCTTCCTGAAATTGACCAGATTTACTATGAGAAAAACTATTATGCCATTCCGGAGACAGGTGCCGAGAAGGCTTTTGAGCTACTGCGAACCGCAATGTTGTCAGAGGATAAGGTCGCTCTTGCCAAGACCGTTATAGGTACTAAGGAAAATCTTATTGTTCTGTATCCAACAGAGGAAGGAATAATTGCAAAAACCTTATTCTATCATGACGAAATCAATGCTATGCCTAAGCAGATACCAAAGGTGGAGTTAAACGAAGCGGAAATTACCATGGCTAAGACATTATTAAGCTCTTTGACAAAGCCCTTCGATCCTACCGCATATAAGGATGAATATCAGGAGAGACTTAGAGACGCTATAATGCAAAAAATCCGCGGAGAAGAAATAGTTGCCGTGGATACCTCAGAGCCAAGTAATGTCATAGACCTTATGGAGGCTCTGCAAAAAACACTTGCCATGTCAAACCAACAGAAAACAGGTACTGCTTAATGGATATATTCGAATCAAAAAACATAAAACCTATGCTTATATCTGAAATGACAGAGCCCTTTAATAATCCGGATTGGATATACGAGCTTAAGCTGGATGGAATCAGGTGTGTTGCCTATCTGGACAGACATACCATGGAAACAGAGTTAAGAAACAAAAGAAACCTTAGGCTACTTCCCAAGGTCCCTGAGCTTACGGATATATGCCTAAACATTAAGGAACGCTGTATTCTGGACGGAGAACTGGTTATCCTAAAAAACGGTGTTCCTGATTTTTTTGAACTCCAAAGAAGGGTCCTTACCTCCAATCCATTTAAAATACAGATATCATCAGATAAATATCCTGCTTCCTTCGTTGCTTATGATATACTTTATCTTAAGGATAGAGAACTTATAGACCTTCCTCTTTTGGAGCGTAAAGCCATATTATCCGATACGGTGATTGAGACACCAAGGCTTGCAGTTAGCAGATATATTCCCGAGAAGGGCATAGAACTATTTGAAGTGGCAAAATCCAAGAACCTTGAAGGTGTTATAGCAAAGAAAAATGACAGCAGATATTATTTTGA
>JAAYTK010000100.1 GCA_012523775.1 Clostridiales bacterium
ACGACCAACTTACGACTGAATAATAAATAATAATTAAAGGAATCTCCTGGAATGAACAGGGGATTCTTTTTTTGTTCCAGAAGTGCAGTATCTTTTTTAATAGAAAGTGACTTTTTAAGAAAGGTTGATGTAAAAATATGTTTGTGCTAATATAATAAAAGAGGTTATTATTACCTATTTATAAAAATTTTTTATAGTCGGGAGAAGAAGAGTATGTTAAGGGGGGAAAATTCATGGACAAGCTAATTGATTTAATAAGAAAAGAATATCCAAGTGAGGCTTTAGATATTCAAGAGTGTATTGCGTTACTATGCCAATGTATTAGTGGATGTAGTACAAGCATAAAAAGATCAATTGATATTGCATTTGAAAGTAAAAATTACTCTAAAATGAGGGAATTACCTGTAAATGTCAATATTAACTTGCTCAAAAAGTGGAATATAATAATGTACAATTTCCAGTTTATCAGTCGCTCATATCCCCTTCCAAAACATACTGTTTTTCTCTAAGCCTGTAGGAAGGACCTTTAATTGAAATAACATGTGAGTGATGAAGTAGTCTGTCCAAAATCGCATTAGCAAGTGTTGGTGAGCCGAATATCTCTCCCCATTTCGAGAAGGGAGAATTCGTAGTTATTATAGTGCAATGCTTATCATAACGCCTTGCTATTAGCTGAAAGAATAGGTTGGCTGCATCAGGATCGATTGGCAGATATCCGATTTCATCTATAATCAAAACCTTATATCTAGAGAAAAACTTCATTCTGGACTCCAGACGGTTCTCATCCAGTGCCTTCTTTAGTTGGTTCATCAGTGACTGAAATGATATAAAATAAGTGGAAAATCTGGTTTTAGCACTCTCCATACCGATAGCTGTTGCAAGATGCGTTTTTCCTACACCACTGGTTCCCACAAACAGAATGTTTTCCTTCTGCTCGATAAATCTAAGTGATGCAAGGTCAAGAAGCTCCTGTTTGTTAATACCTGGCTGGAATCCAAAGTCGAAGTCATCCAATGTCTTGAAGAATGGGAAGTTCGCTACCTTTATGCAGCCATTAATTGCTCGTATACGTTTTTGGGCTAGTTCTATCTCCACCAGCTCATAGAGGGCATCAACAACACTTTTTTCGCCACTATTAACTAGTTTTATGTAGGTATCTAGATTTTCCTTGATTAGATACATTTCAAGGTTATCAAGACCGTTTAAAAGCTTTGTATAATTAGTCATGTCACACCTCATTTAAGAAATTTGTCCATGTGACTCAAGTTTGCAGCCGCCACGCTGTCGATGTCCTCCTTCTCCTTGAAAGATGTCGCAAGCAACTGTTTATAGTGCTCTGAATGGTAGTTAATTTTTCTCTCACTTAGGGTATGCACAGCGATAAGCTCCGTGTTATAATACACTTGTAATACATTCTCTAGTTGTTTTAATAAAACATACTGGTCTATGTATTTAGGTGGAACGGAATATCTGCATCCCTTATACGTGAGAAGTGAATCCTTATGAACTTTGGCTCGACGGTCCGTGCTCATATACGATTCAACTATGCTTGTACGTGGTAATGGGCTCAGGTATTCCTTTTCTTTTTGGAAAAGAAGTACCGGTGGAACATTTGTAGCCTGGTTTATGTACATGTTTACCTTGTGATTAATCTTTTTGATAATCTTTACTATATCTTCCTCAGTATCAAAGTCATGATCATATGCTAACAACCAGTCTATAAACTTATTTGAGACCTCTACCTTACCTTTTGTAAATGAATGCCTAGGTTTGCATAGTCTTATCTTAAAGCCGAAATCATCCGCAAATGCCTTCATCTTTGGATTTACATATCTGTGGTTACCATTTAAATCTACCACAGAGGACATGTTGTCAAAGAGTATTTCCTTGGGGACACCTCCTTCAGATTTAAAGGCTGCAATCAAGCAGTCAAAGACATCCTGTCTGGTTCTATTGGTTTTATATGTAAAGTGGCAGTATCTAGAATTGCCAAGCTTGTAATTAAAGACGTTGAAGGTATATACTACACCACTTCTGGAAGTCATGGTTATATCCTCCTTCCAGTCTGCCTGAGCTTGTACACCAGGTAGTGTTTCAAATCTTGGATGCCCTTTCGGGGTTTTCTTTGGCTTAAGGCCTTTGGACTTTATATATTTATTAAAGTTCGAGTAACCCCCGATATCAAATCCTTGGTCAATTAGATATTCATATACTGCTTTAACAGTTGTGCCCCGAATCCCAAGCTTAGTACGGATTAAATCATAGTATTGGTCTAGCATACTTGATTTGTTTCTTGTTTTAGGCTTGCCTTCATAGCCATCATAATACTTTTTAACTGTGCGTCTGTCCATGCCGTAATAGCGTGCCAGCTCTGAAAAGTTAGGCTTCATTTCGAATAACCTTAATATGTTTAACTAAGTAACTAAAACTGCTTCCATTGATCATCCCTCCTAGGAAGAGAGTATCAATAAAGGAATTATATATACTTAAAGTTTAGTTACGGATTGACTGTCTTGAGACTTAATGGTAATATATTACTATTGGAGTTGTTGAATATGAAAAAGCTTATATCAGTTATTTCTATTTTAATAGTAACCGCAATTGTATGCATTATAATTACACCAACAACGAAAGCAAATGCAAGAAGTAATAGTACCTATATTTATACTGAAAAAGTACCTGA
>JAAYTK010000101.1 GCA_012523775.1 Clostridiales bacterium
CACAGAAATATATGCTGAGCCTGTCCAAAAAAAAGATAGCGCAATAATACCCAAAATGAGATAATCTTTTTTCTTCACAACATTCTCCTTTGAAAAATATGTCTAATTATAACATATGGTAAAAACCGCGACAATAACGGATTAGAACGCATTATTTATTAACATAAATTAACAATAAACTGGGTATAAGAGTCTACCTATACTAAAACTATACCAAGAAGCTAACAGAGTATGGATTTAACTTAACTGAATTTGTGGTATTAATAATTTAATAAGCGATTTAAGAGGGAGGGATAAGCATGAAGAAATTTATTTCATTTCTGCTATGTTTCATTCTATGTTTTAATCTTATGCCGGTAATAACATTGGCTATGTTTGATAATGTTTTTCAAATTGAGTTTAGTGGGCCGCCGGAAGAGGGTACTGCGGCTATCGTTGAATATCAAATCAATGACGGAGACTGGCAGGTTTATAACCAGGATAATACGCCGTTCTATCACCTAGGACCAGAAGCAATAGCAGTTACAGAGATAAAATTTAAAACAACTCCGCCAAAGGATGCGAGCAATAATTCGCTTGGACTTTATAAAGTAAGAAGAACCGAAGATGGCTCTGATCCGACTGAATTATCAGTTGATAGTGGAATTACATACGATGCGGGATCAGGGGTATATTCATTTTCAATCATGCCGACGGAAAAGAATGAAGGGCAAGATTATGCGGGGTTTCAGCTCGATATATTCTGGACTGCGGATGAGTATAATAACCCTCCCGGCGACGGAGACCCACCTCCCGGCGAGACACAATATACCATAACTGCTTCGGCGGGAGAGGGCGGAAGCATATCCCCTTTGGGGATTGTTACAGTTGAACATGGCAGCAATTGTACATTTACAGTTACCCCGGATGCCATGTATGTAATTCAGGAATTAATAGTTGACGGTAGTAATGAGGGACCAATTGATTCATATGAGTTTAAGAATATTCAGGAGAATCATACCATTCAGGCAATATTCTCTTTGCTCCCACCTGAACAGAGTAATGTAACCTTAAACTACGATACCGATAAGGGCAGTATCAGTATAAATGATTATGGTGAGGGCAACGGCGCGGTATTACCTTTTGATGACGGGGAGACTATTGATGTCGAAATAGAGGCCGGAAACGGATATAAGATTTCTGCGGTTACAGTAAATGGCGTTAATCATGCTGATTTTAACAAAAACTTGTATAGCTTTCAATTAGAAGTCACTGGAAACACAACGATTTCAGTAGAATTTGAACCTATTACCTACACCGTAACAGCTTATGCCGGAGAAAACGGAACCATAACCCCTGCTGGAGAAACAAATAATATTCAGTTTGGCAGTGATTTGTCCTTTACAATTGAGCCGAATAACGGTTATGAAATTGACGAAATTCTAGTTAATGATGAACCTATAGAAATGAATGATTTTGATCGTTCTGGATTTACATATGATTTCCATAATATAAATCAAAACTATACTATTCATGCGACTTTCAGGCAAATTGGCGATGGCTCAACACATACATTAACTCTTTTATCAGATGGTAATGGTATAGTTACGGTAGATGGTCACGACGGGGAGACTTTCGATATTATAGATGGCTTTGATGTTACCCTGTCTATAACCCCTAATACGGGATACAGTTTATCAACGGTAGTTGTAAACGGCGAAGATCAAGGCTGGAATATTGAATATAAAGATGATGGAACATTTGAATTTACTTTTCCCGTTGTTAGAGAAGATATGGCAATAAGTGTAGTTTTTCAAGCTGAAACATTAGATGGCATATTGAGTAAAAGCTATGCGGTTCTTGACGAAGAAGCAGAGAGCGAAGCTCTTATAAAAGCTGCTTTGATTCGTGAGTTCGGTTTAATTCAATATATAGTGAGCCCTGATAGAATTAACGTTTCTGACATTGATTTATCAGGAATAGAAACAGATGGTTATGGTACATTCAGCTTTACAGTACAGGTTGGTGCAGAGGTTTCAGCTTCCCAAACAGGGTATATTGTTCCGGAATTCAGTGATGTACTTTTCAAATACGATGGCTCCTATAATGGAGATCCGGTAAATGAAATAAGAATTGCACATCCACAGGACGCACAAAACGGTATGTTCAGCGCACCTGCAATGGATAGTGGTATTATTGATATTTTTGGACTTTATAACTTTCATGTAGAAGCCTGGATGAGTAACGATACCAGAGACGCCTTTGGAGAAAGCCAAAACAGAAGATTAGTAGTAATAGATTCATTTTACAGAGTAAATCTTCACATGGGAAACACTGCTATGGAGTACGATAAGGGGCTTAATTGGTTTGGATTTGACCTGATTCAGGACGATGCTTTCTGTGTCAAGGTAGATGCCACCAGCGCTGAAGGCACTCAGCACACTCTTCAATGGGATCTAAACAGATATGCCATATTAAACAGTGATGACTATGTATCAGAAGTGTTCTTTGGAAATGATACCTTTGAAATATCAATTCCCGAAGAAGGAATTGGCGGTATTACTGAATTAACACTCGAAACAGGTGATTTTCAGGGTTATACCATAATCGAGACAGACCCCGGCAGAGAATTCGAAGTGTTCTTTAAGTCCGATTTTTATGACAGGATTACATTGGATATTACTATGAATGGTAATATAGTAAGACCGCTTACAGTACATCGTGTAGGCGTCCAAATTCAGAAAGAAGAATATAATCCGGGCAGAGGGCCTAACGTTAACCTGTTCCACGGTACACAATATAGTACAAGGCTTGATTTCTCTGACGGACAACACTACCGTATTTACGCCACCTACTGTATACCTGACCGCGGTATCTTAGCCCCTTATGGATTATATGTAACATACACCTATGAAAATGGTACAAAGGAATCAAGAATAATAACCAATCCATGTGATGATCCTTCACCTGCAAAAAATGCAGAATATTATAAAAATGGTGTATTTATATATGGTCCGGATAAAAATAATCCTGGTACCGCTTGTTGTGACTATCTGATTTATTCTGCGCAAGATGGTACTAATGCTCCTGTAAAAATCAATGTTACTGTTTTAAAGGGTAACCCATTGGCGGCAGGCACATTTGGAGGCATATCCTTTGGCTCAGGTGCAGGCGTTGAATGGACAGATGAAGGGGAGGATGAATAATGAGGGAAAGTATAAAAAACAGATTTATATTAGTACTAATTATCACTGTGATAACAGGTAATATGCTGTTTTGCACGTCAGGATTTGCCGTTGGCGAAAGTGGTATCTCTTCATTATCAGCAAGCTATTCGTCAGGTAAGGTGACTGTGAACGGAACAACATTAGAGGATGTTCTGGCTGTAGCTGTTCTGCTTTATGATACCGATGGCTCCACTTTGCTTCGCATGGAAACCTTTGGAGTAAATGAAGGAAGCTTTTCAGCTCAGATTTCAATAAGCCTCCCTTCCGGAACATATACGGTGAAAGCTGCTGATTACAACGGAGGTTTATATGCCACAACATCCTTCACATATACTTCCTCATCGGGAGGCGGTACACCCGGCACACCTACACCTACTCCTCCCCCTACATATACTGCCAATCTTACCGAAGCAGGAGATCAAGGGGCAGGAACGATTATACCGGTGACCGTTGATACAAAAACAGCCACAGGAACTGCTGATTTAGAAGAGAAAAATGCGGTAGAACTGTTTACCGGTTCAGGTGTAATTTCAATGCCTTCAATTCCGGGCGTGAGTTCTTATCAAGTAGAAATGCCATCAGACGTTTTATCTAATACCCAAGGTACAGGTATGCTTACACTATCTTCAGATGTCGGAGATATTGTTATACCTGACAATATGCTTTCAGCCAATCCTGAGGCTGAGGGCAAAAAGGCATCAATTACTATCGGACAGGCAGATAAAGCAGAGCTGACCCAAGAAGAAAAAGCAGCAGTTGGTGAAAGACCATTAATACAGTTAGCTTTAGCGTTAGACGGTGAAGTGGCAGAGTGGAATAATCCAAATGCACCTGTCACTGTATCAATACCATATACCCCTTCGTTAGAGGAATTAAACAATCCTGAAAATATTATAATATGGTATCTGGATGGACGTGGCGAGCTTATCTGCATACCCAACGGAAGGTATAATCCGGATTTAGGTACAGTAACTTTTTCGACCACCCATTTCAGTCTTTATGCAATAGGCTATAATACTGTAGTATTCAGTGATGTTTCTCCTGATGCTTGGTATGCTAAGGCTGTAGATTTTATTTCAGCAAGGAAGATTACAAGTGGTACCGGTGGCGGAAAGTACAGCCCAACATATAAACTTACCAGAGGCGAATTTATTGTGATGCTCATGAGGGCATACGGTATAGCACCCGATGCTAATCCGACCGATAACTTTTCTGATGCGGGTAATAATAATTTTACTAATTATCTTGCAGCCGCTAAGCGCCTTGGCATCTCCAACGGGATAGGGAATAATCTGTTTGGTACTGATAATTATGTCACCCGTCAGGAAATGTTTACAATGCTTTATAATGCTCTGAAAGTCATAAATATGTTGCCTGAAAGTAAAGAAGCTTTCGCCGGAAAACCTCTTTCAAGCTATTCTGATGCGGATGAAATACATTCGTATGCGAGAGAAGCGATGAAGCTGCTTGTGGAGACAGGGACCATTGTTGGAAGTGATGGCAAGCTTTCACCAAAAGAAACTACAACTAGGGCACAGATGGCTCAGGTGCTATACAACTTGCTTACACGGTAATACTGTTCAATAGGGGATAAAGCTTGTCCTTGCGTTGATTTAAATATCGATAAAGACCGGTCAATCAGGTATTTTCCTTAAGCCGGTCTTTTTTGGTACAGAAAATATGATATATTTCTAGTTGTTGTTAAAACGTACAATCTCTTGCCGGCTCTATATTAAATGACTAATCGGAGAACTATCACAATGGATGTACAGACAATAGGCATACTATTGAATAGTGACCTGATTTCGGGATTGTGGACAAATTGAACATCAAGTATCTTCTTTAATCACAGAATATTATAAAATATCACCCATATCCATCATTAAACCGCATATTCTCTTGGAGTTTTATAACCGTTTGATTCATGTAAGCGGTAGTTTTTATAACAAACCTCGATATACCAGATAAAAATGCTCTGATTTGTCTTTTTGATTAAAACGATCCCAAAGCTTATCTCCTAAAGCTTGATAATCACGATAAATCGCCCGAACATTGGATAGCTTGTCCCCAAGAGCAATCATTTTTATAGTCAGATGTTTTTCATTGTATAG
>JAAYTK010000015.1 GCA_012523775.1 Clostridiales bacterium
AAAGAGCCACTAGAGACTGTGATGAGAAGGATATGTGGTAGCTACGTATTTTGGTATAATAGAAAATATGGAAGAATAGGTTATTTGTTTCAGGATCGATATTGGAGCGAACCAGTAGAAGATAATGAGTACTTATTCGCTGCAATCAGATATATTTTTCGTAATCCGATAAAAGCAGGTATAGTTACAAAAATACATGAATATAAATGGTCCAATTATATGGACTATGTAAATGGATATAATCAGACAGAAATAGACTTCGTTTTAAATATCTTTGATACAGATAGAGAAAAAGCAATCAGAGAATTTATTAAACACATTAATAAGGATGATGACGATAAGTGTCTGGTAATACAGAAAAAACAGAGAGTAACAGATGAGGATGCAAAAAAAATAATACGAGAGATTTGTAAGATTGAAAATGCTACAGCTTTACAGAATTTTAACAAGGAAAAAAGAAATTTATACTTAAAAGTCATGAGGATAAATTACGGCTTATCGATTAGACAGATTGAGAGATTGACAGGGATTAGTAGAGGAATAATACAAAGAATATGACAATGACTCCGTCCCCATGTCACCCCATGTCACTAATATTGCTTGATACCGAACCAATTTATATATTATAATGAATTAAGTATATAACTATTAATAGGGCAAATTATCAAATGACCGTAGGTTGTTTCTCGTCTTTATGGAGGGGTGATTATGAATAAGCACAGAATAATAGAAATGATTCAGGCCTCGGGAAATATGCCTGATATCCCAAGGGATTTCGGTGAAATATTAAAGATGCTTTTAAAACCTGCGGAATATGATATGGACCTTTGTGTTGAGAGTTTCTCACGCTTTCCTCAATTAGAAGCAAATCTGATACAGGTACTGAATTATAGTTCTAATTTAAATCGAGAAATAAGGACAATTAAAGAGGCAATTAATTATTTGGGAGCACAAAGAGCAAGAATCATATCGATAGCTTTTGTTACCAGATTATTGTTGCCTGATAATAAAGGAAGAGCAAGGCTTTTTAATAACAAAACATATTGGAAGCATAATTTAGGAACTTCGATAGCTGCTTATATTATTGCAGAGAAAACCAATTACAGTGATAAGGATAAGATATTAACATATGGTCTAATACATGATATTGGTATAACGGCTTTAGATATTTGTCTGCCTGAAGAAATAGATAAAGTACACGAGCTGCATCAAAAGGGAGTACATCAGATAGTTGCGGAGAAGATTATACTAGGTGGAATCACACATGCGGATATCGGTTTGTGGATATGTAAGGAATGGGGTCTACCCGACGAGATAGCAGAAGTGGTTGGATACCATCATACGCCCTCGCTTGCCAAAAAATATGTTGACGACGTTAATATTATGCATTTGGCAGACTCCATTAGTACCAATTATTATGAAAAATTGCTGGGAAACCATACTACCTTTATCTATGCCGACAAAATCATGGAGAAATATAATATTGATAAGGAATTTATCGACAGTATAATTAACAAACTACCGTCAGAGGTAGACAAGCTGAATCGAAGGTTTAAACTGTAATTATTATTTTTATACATAACATATATTACTTTGATGTTAGTATAATTAACATGTAATTATTATTGGTGCTGGAGTCGCTTTAGTCGATTAAAGCATTATTTGCAATAAAATGAACATAAACTGCAACAGATATTTAAAATAATGCGTGTATAATGTTATAAAAAGCACCAATAGGAGGTTAGAATATGTATCTTAATGAATTGATGGAGCACCTTGAGTATACCTGCCTGCAGGGGAATGAACATATTTTGGTCACAGATTTAGTGTATGATTCAAGAAAGGTGAGTAAAGATTCTGTATTTGTATGTATAGCGGGTACAGTGGCTGACGGACACGATTATATACCCGATGCAATAGAAAAAGGGGCTGTGGCCCTTGTAGTCGAGAAGGATATAGATTTGCCGAAGGATATAACGGTGATCAGGGTTGTTAATGCCAGAAAAGCATTGGCATTTATGTCGGCAGCATATTTTGGTTATCCGGCAAAGAAGCTTACCACAATCGGTATAACCGGTACCAAGGGTAAGACCACGACGGTATATATGATAAAATCCATATTAGAGAACGCCGGCATCAGAACAGGACTTATCGGGACTATTGAGACAATTATCGGTGATGAGATTATTCCTGCCAATAATACGACACCGGAGTCCTATATAATTCAGCAGACCTTTGCAAGAATGGTTGAAGCAGGAATTGAGTGTGTGGTAATGGAAGCCTCATCCCAGGGCTTCTTGCATAATCGAATCGATGGATTTGTCTTTGACTACGGAGTGTTCACCAACCTGGGCTACGATCATATTGGCGATAAGGAGCATAAGGATTTTGATGATTATTTAAGATGTAAGAGCATGCTGTTTAGGCAATGTAAGACAGGCTTGATTAATATAGATGATGAGTATGCCTCTGATATTATAAAAGGTCATACCTGTACTATCGAGACCTTTGGATTTTCCGAGGAGGCAGATATCAGGGCAACCAATGTCAGGCTGGTTCATGAACCGGGCTATCTTGGAGTATCCTATAGAGTAGAAGGCCTGATGAACTTTGATGTTGCCATTGATATTCCGGGGAAATTTAATGTACTTAATTCCCTATGTGCAATAGCCATATGCAGACATTTTAATGTAAATGAAAAGGATATTGTTAAGGCACTTAATAAGATTAGGGTAAGAGGCAGAGTGGAACTGGTACCTGTAAACGGCAATTATTCGGTAATGATAGATTATGCCCATAATGCAATGAGCTTAAAGAGCCTTCTTTCGACTATTAGAGAGTATAACCCTAAGCGTCTGATATGTGTATTCGGATGCGGTGGCAACCGGTCTAAGGACAGAAGATATCTGATGGGTGAGATATCCTCCAATATGGCAGATTTAACCGTAGTAACATCGGATAATCCCAGATTCGAGGAGCCTGAGGATATTATAAATGATATTGTAACAGGTGTTAAAAAGGGTAAGGGAGAGTACATTAAGATTATCGACAGAAGGGAAGCCATTAAATATTGTATAGACAATGCCAGAGAAGGTGATGTTATAATAATTGCAGGTAAGGGCCATGAGGATTACCAGGAAATAAAGGGCATTAAATATCATATGGATGACAGGGAGCTTGTGTTGGAGGCTCTTTCCAAATAAGGATTAATATTTGTACGAAGGAGGGCTGATATGTCGTATCAAAGATATGCCGATATAATAATAGATATTTCACATGAAAATCTTGACAAGACGTATCAGTATGCCATCCCTGAGGAATATTTGTCTACGGCGGTTATCGGTGCCCCTGTTATAGTACCCTTTGGACTTGGCAACCGTACAATTAACGGTTATATTGTAGGACTTTCCAATGAGCCAAAAATCAGTGTGGAAAAGATTAAGTCCATAAGCTCGGTATTAGAGGGTGCCCCTGTCATAGAAAGTCATTTGATTTATCTTGCATATTGGATGAAGGAGCATTTCGGCGGGACAATGAACGATGCTCTTAAGACCGTTATGCCGGTTAAAAGGGCTGTTAAGATTAAGGAAAAAAGAAGCATCGTTCTGATAAAACCAATTGATGAAGTCGAGCTGATATATGAGGAGCAAAAAAGAAAGAATAATGCCGCAAGAGTTAGGATTCTTCAAGCCTTACTAAAAACAGACAGACTCGATTATGATAATACTCTTCGTGACTTTAATATCAGTAGGCCTACGATTACATGGCTGATAGAAAATGATATAATAAAGGTGGAGAGTAAGCAGTTATATCGTAACCCCATTGACAAACAAGACTCAAAGTTTAATAATATTAGTTTATATGACGAACAGCAAAGAATTGTTGATACAGTTATTAAGGAGTATAATGAGGGGAAGCGCAACACATATTTAATCCACGGAATTACAGGAAGCGGTAAAACCGAGGTATACATGGAGATTATTTCAGAGGTGGTAGCTTCTGGCAAGCAGGTAATTGTTCTTATACCGGAAATTGCTCTGACCTATCAGACTGTTAACAGATTTTATGACAGATTCGGTGAGCGTATATCCATCCTTAATTCCAGAATGTCAGACGGTGAGCGCTACGATCAAAGCTTAAGAGCCAAAAGAGGAGAAGTTGATATTATGATAGGTCCCAGGTCGGCATTATTTACGCCATTTAAAAATCTGGGCTTAATCATTATAGATGAAGAGCATGAGGGAAGCTATAAAAGCGAGACAACACCAAAGTATCATGCGGTAGAGGTGGCCAGAAAGCGGGCACAGCTTACGGGTGCATTTGTGATTTTGGGTTCCGCAACCCCATCTCTTGAGTCTTATAGTAGATGTGCTTCCGGTGAGTACAAGCTTTTTAAATTGACCAAAAGAGCGAAGGAGGCCAGTCCCCCTAAGGTATGGATTGTTGATCTTAAGGAGGAGCTTAAACAGAAGAACAGATCGATATTCAGCAGAAGACTTAAGGAACTGATGGATGAAAAGCTAAGGAGGCGGGAGCAGATTATGCTCTTTATAAACCGAAGAGGGTATTCGGGCTTTGTGTCCTGTAGAAGCTGCGGTCATGTTATGAAATGTACCCACTGCGATATTTCGTTGACCTCTCATACAAACGGCAGGCTTATATGCCATTACTGTGGATATGAAGAAGCAATGCCTAATCTATGTCCTGTCTGTGGCTCTAAATATATAGCGGCCTTCGGAACCGGTACCCAGAAGGTAGAGGATCTGGTTAAGCGGGAGTTTCCTAATGCAAGGGTACTTCGCATGGATGCGGATACCACAAAGAACAAGGGTGGACATCATAGAATTCTCTCGGCCTTCGCAAATCACAAGGCTGATATCCTTGTGGGAACCCAAATGATTGTAAAAGGACATGATTTTCCTCTGGTATCCTTAGTGGGAATCATAGCCGCAGATTTATCTCTTTACGCAGGAGACTATAGATCCGGTGAAATAACATTTCAGCTTTTATCGCAGGCGGCAGGAAGAGCCGGAAGGGACGCCATACCCGGAGAGGTGGTCATTCAGACTTATCATCCTGAGCATTACAGCATAATTACTGCGGCCGAGGGGAATTATGAGGAATTCTATGAACAGGAGATGTTATATCGCAGGCTAATGCAATATCCACCGGCGGCTCATATTTTATTGGTTCTGGTAACCTCTAAGGAGGAGGATAAGGCAGAAAAAAGCATTAAGCATGTATGTGATGCCTTAAAGGAATATATTACAGCCAATAGGATATCGTCCCGTATTATAGGTCCGGCACCGGCAGGAATAGCAAAGGCTAAGGACATATATCGCAGAGTAATATATATAAAGGATGAAGAATATGAAGTATTAATCGGAATAAAGAATTATTTGGAGGGTTATTTTAACTATTCGGGACAGTTTACAGGCTGTAATCTACAGTTTGATTTCGATCCGATGAGTAGTTATTAATGATATAATCGGTTGTTATATTTGTATTAAGAGAGGAAGATGATTATGGCTATTAGAAATATAAGAGAAATAGGAGACAGTGTACTTACCAAGGTGAGCAGAGAGGTTAAGGAAGTTGATAAAAGACTGCTTGTTTTAATTGACGATATGCTGGATACCCTATATCATGCAGAAGGTGTCGGTCTGGCGGCACCACAAATCGGTGTATTGAAGCGTGTGGTCGTGATAGATGTTTCGGAGGAAGGAAACGATCCGATTATATTAATTAATCCCGAAATTATTGCTACAGACGGTTGTCAGGTCGGTGATGAGGGATGTCTTAGTGTTCCCGGAAAGGTCGGGACAGTCGAGAGACCTAACTATGTTAAGGTTAAGGCCTATGATAAAGACATGAAGGAATTTACAATAGAGGGTACGGAGCTTTTGGCCAGGGCATTATGCCATGAAATCGACCATCTGAACGGTATCCTTTATGTCGAAAAAGTAACCGGTGACATCAGAGACGTAATGAGCTCTGAAGAGGTTGATGAGGCTAACGAAGAATAATAAGAAAGGGACTGTATGTTATGAAGGTTTTATTCATGGGAACTCCCGAATTTGCTGTTAATACCCTGGAATCCATTATACAGGAAGGTCATGAGGTAATCGGGGTTGTCACACAGCCTGATAAGGTTAAGGGAAGAGGAGGCAAGGTGAGCTATCCTGCAGTAAAGGAGGCTGCCTTAACACACAATCTGAATATTTATCAGCCGGTTAAGGTTAGAGATTCAAGGTTCCTACAGATTATAAGGGAGCTTGAGCCTGAGGTTATTGTCGTTGCGGCATTCGGACAGATACTGCCTAAGGAGTTGCTCGATATTCCGCCATATGGCTGTATCAATGTCCATGCATCCCTGCTTCCTAAGTACCGTGGAGCGGCGCCCATACAGGCCGCAATAATTAACGGTGAGAAGGAGACCGGCGTTACCATCATGTATATGGATGTGAAGCTGGATACCGGTGATATGATTTTGTGGGAGAGTATTCCGATATCCGAGGATGAAACCGGAGGAAGCCTTCATGATAAACTTGCCTCTCTCGGGGCTAAGCTATTGGTAAAGGCCCTACGACAGCTTGAGAATAACACAGCCGAGAGAACTCCGCAGGATGATTCTAAGGCCACCTATGTAGGGATGCTGAATAAGGAAATGGGTAACATTGATTTTACTCAGTCAGCATTGAGCATAGAGCGTTTGATTCGTGGGTTAAATCCCTGGCCGAGTGCTTATACAAAGTTAAACGGTAAGACGCTGAAGCTTTGGAAGGCTAAGGTTATAGATATCTCCGATACCGGACAGCCCGGAGAAATTATCGAAGTGACCAAGGATGCCATTACGGTAATGACGGGAAAGGGCGGACTTGTCATTCAAGAGCTACAGCTTGAGGGCAAGAAGCGTCTGACCTGCGATGCGTTCCTTAGAGGATATCCCATAGAAAAGGGAGTAGTCTTAGGGTAGTATTATAATCGAACTACAATGTTACTGACAAGTTTCTGATATTAAAGGAAGGTGAATGTATGTTTTATGGTTTTTATGACCCAACATATATACTGGTAATTATAGGTGTTATCTTGTCCTTGGCTGCTTCTGCCAGGGTTAGATCGACCTTTGCAAAATATTCACGGGTACGGAGTAACTCCGGTATTACCGGAGCCGAAGCTGCTGAGAGAATACTTCGTCGGGCAGGAATCTATGATGTTCAGATTGAGCATGTTCACGGACAGCTTAGCGACCATTATGATCCCAGAAAGAAAGTTCTCAGATTATCTGATTCCGTATACGGAAGCAATTCGATTGCGGCTATCGGAGTTGCGGCTCATGAATGCGGACATGCGATACAGCATCAGAATGCATATATACCGCTAAAATTCAGGAGTGCATTGGTTCCTGTAGCCAACTTCGGTGCGGCTATCGCTTGGCCATTGATTCTAATAGGACTTTTCCTTACAGGCTCTCAGACCCTGATAGATATTGGTATTATATTATTCTCAACAGCCGTATTGTTTCAGCTGGTCACATTACCGGTTGAGTTCAATGCTTCCAAAAGAGCGATTCAGACATTAGGCGAAGCCGGAATTCTTCATTATGAGGAGTTGGCACAGTCAAAGAAGGTATTGAATGCGGCAGCATTAACATATGTAGCCGCCGCGGCAGCGACGATACTACAATTACTGCGTTTGATACTTTTATTCGGAGGAAGACGTCGTGACTAATCAGGACAATGAAAGAGAACTTGTGCTCGATATGCTCCTTCAGGTTATTGAGGGTGATGATTTCAGCCATAGAGTACTAACCAGGGCATTAAGACACAATCAAAACAAGACAAAGCAGGAAAGAGCATTTATTTCACGATTGTTTACAGGTACGGTAAAGCGGTATATGACCCTTGATTATATTATCGACCTGTTCTCATCCCTGCCTGTCAGAAAAATGAAGCCGTTAATAAGAAATCTTTTGAGACTGAGTGTATATCAGCTCGTTTTCATGAATAATATACCGGCATCTGCTGTATGTAACGAAGCAGTTAAGCTGGCTAAGAAGCGTGGATTTACCAGACTGTCAGGATTTGTTAATGCTAATCTAAGAACTGTTGCAAGAATGAAAGATAAGATTGAATATCCTGATAAGAACGTTGATATTAAAGAATACCTGAGCATTCTATACTCAACACCTAAGTGGATTGTCGATATGCTTCTTAACCAATATACCTTCGAACATGTAGAGGCGATGCTAGAAGCTTCTTTAAGGGAAAAGGATATTACCATCCGCTGTAACCGTATGAAGATTACTCCTGACGGGTTAAAGGAAAAATTAATCGATGAGGGAGTAACGGTAACCATGCACCCATACCTTAAGGAGGCTTTTATTATAAAGGATTTTGATTATCTGGAAGGTCTTAATACATTTAATGAAGGTTTATTTACGGTTCAGGATGTTAGTTCCATGCTGGTTACTGAGGTGGCAAATGTAAGCAGTGGGGATTTTGTGGTGGATGTGTGTGCGGCTCCCGGCGGAAAATCACTTCATATAGCCGAAAAGGCAGGAAGAGTATCCGCCAGAGACCTTACTGATTATAAGATAAAGCTTATTGAAGAAAACATGCTTCGTATGGGTATTAAGGGTATTGAAACCAAGGTTTGGGATGCTACGGTTCCGGATTCTGACATTTTCGGAAGTGCTGATGTGGTGATAGCTGACCTGCCATGTAGCGGTTTGGGTGTTATGGGTAAAAAATACGATATAAAATATAAATTGACACAAAATCAACAAAAAGAGCTGGTAAAATTACAGAGGAAAATTTTAAATGTTGTTTCAGAGTACGTTAAGCCGGGAGGAAAACTTATATACAGTACCTGTACCGTTAACCGACATGAGAATATCGAAAACATGGAATGGTTCTTAGCTAATCATGAGTTTGAAGCCGAAAGTATAGATGATTATCTGCCTGAGGCTTTGCATTCTGACACAACCAAGGCCGGCTACCTGCAACTGTTACAGGGAGTCCATCTCACTGATGGTTTTTTCATATGCAGAATGAAGAGAAGAAAGTAGGTATATATTTGAACATAAAATCCCTATATTTGGATGAGTTGATTAATGAAATGAAGCTGATAAATCAACCTGCTTTTAGGGCAAAACAGATTTTTGAATGGCTACATGTTAAACTCGTAAGCTCCTATGATGATATGACAAACCTGTCAAAGGAATTAAGGAATACACTAAAGGATTTATATCCGTTAACAGTTCTGGAGGAAACAAGACGCCTCATGTCTAAGAAAGATGGAACCATAAAGTTCCTATTTCGTCTAAATGATGACAGGGTAATCGAAAGTGTTTTGATGAAATATCATCACGGCAACAGTGTATGCATATCCTCACAGGTAGGCTGCAGAATGGGATGCACCTTCTGTGCCTCCACCATCGGCGGTAAGGAAAGAGATCTTACAGCCGCTGAGATGCTGGATCAGATATACCGTATTCAGGTCATGACGGGAGAGAGAGTCAGTAATGTCGTTGTCATGGGGACCGGAGAACCCCTGGACAATTACGATAACCTGGTGCGTTTTATACGCATTTTATCTGATTCTAAGGGAATCAATATCAGTACGCGCAATATTACAGTGTCGACCTGTGGGATACCCGATAAAATGCGGCAATTGGCTGATGAGGAATTACCTGTTACCTTGGCATTATCGCTTCATGCTCCAAATAATGAGATAAGAAAAAGACTGATGCCTATCGCCAAGCAATATGAGCTGTCAGAAGTTATGGATGCATTTCGATATTATTATGAAAAAACAGGAAGAAGATTGACAGTAGAATACAGTTTGGCGGAGGGAATCAATGATAAAGAAGAGCATGCCAAGGAGTTGGCAGTATTATTACGGGGATATAACTGCCATGTTAATTTAATTCCTATAAACCCAATAAAAGAGAGAAGCTATGTGAAATCGGATTACCATAATATACAAAAATTCAAAAATATACTTGAAAAATACAGAATAAATGTTACTATTAGAAGAGAAATGGGCTCAGATATTAACGCTGCCTGCGGTCAACTAAGAAAGAGCTATATGGATCGAAGGGACGAATAAGAAGATGCCAAAGTATTTGGGTTGCACGAGGAGGTGCAGACTTGAAAGCATTTTCAATCACTGATATTGGGGAGAAAAGAAGGATAAACCAGGATTATGCCTTTTGTGAAGTAAATCCTGTCGGTAATCTGCCGAATTTATTTATCGTGGCTGATGGGATGGGAGGTCATAATGCAGGGGATTATGCTTCAAGATTCTGTGTCGAATTTTTTGTTGAGCACATAAAAAACAGCAAAGAAACATCGCCAATTGTCTTGATAGAAGAAGCTATTAAAGATACAAATGAAAAGCTATATGAGAAATCAAAGCAACAGATAGAGTACGAAGGAATGGGAACCACCTTCGTCGTTGCGACTATATATGATAAGGAAATGTATGTGGCGAACATAGGAGACAGCAGACTATATGTAATCAGTCGGGATATAAGACAAGTGACAGAGGACCACAGTCTTGTACAGGCAATGGTTAATAATGGTGAGCTGGACAAAGATGAAGCTAAGGTTCATCCTAATAAGAACATAATTACTAGAGCACTGGGAGCTAATGAGACTGCCCAGCCTGATTTTTTTGAGGTTGAATTAGAGGAAGAGGATATTGTTCTAATGTGCTCGGACGGACTGACCAATATGTTGAATGACGAGACTATAGAGCGTATTATCAGAGAGAATGCCGACGATCCAAAGATTGCAGCAGAGAATCTGGTAAGACAGGCAAACAAAAACGGAGGGAAGGACAACATAGCAGTCATAATAGTTAAAGTATGAATAAGAGGTGAAAAATCATGTTAAAACCCGGTATGTTTATCAGCGATCGGTATGAAATCATTGACATTGTCGGATCTGGCGGCATGGCGGATGTCTATAAAGCAAAGGATGATAGACTGAACCGTTTTGTCGCTATTAAAGTGTTAAAACCGGAGTATTCCAGCGATAAAAGCTTTGTTAATAAGTTTAGAGGAGAAGCTCAGTCGGTAGCAGGATTATCCCATCCTAACATTGTTAATGTATATGATGTAGGGGACGATGGGGGTCTGTATTATATTGTAATGGAGCTGGTGGAGGGCATAACCCTTAAAAGATTTATTGAAAGAAAAGGAAAGCTGGAGGTTAAGGAAGCTGTTGGTATTGCTATCCAGATTGCACAGGGCATGGAAGCTGCCCATGATAACCATATTATACACAGGGATATCAAGCCTCAGAATATCATTATATCCAGGGACGGAAAGGTTAAGGTAACAGACTTTGGTATTGCGAAGGCTTCTAATTCCAATACGATTACCTCTAATGCCATGGGATCTGTACATTATTTATCACCCGAACAGGCTAGGGGCGGCTATAGTGATGAGAAAAGTGATATCTACTCTCTTGGAGTAACATTATATGAGATGCTTTCCGGTAAAGTACCTTTTGCAGGAGATAATACAGTGTCTGTAGCAATGCTTCACATACAAGGAGAGGCTAAGCCATTAAGGGAGCTGGAGGAGAATATACCTCTTAGCGTAGATAAAATAGTGCAGAAGTGTATGCAGAAAAAGCCTGAGAGAAGATATCACTCTGCCTCTGACTTGATTGTAGATCTAAAACGGGCTCTGTCCAATCCCAATGGTGATTTTGTTCAGATTCCGTCATTCGTAGCAAACGATTCGCCTACAATAAATATTTCTGACGATTTGGGTAAAATAAAGAACAGTTCATATTATAGCAATGACAATTATCGTAATTCAAGGAATAATCCTGTAATAAATGATGACGATGAAGACCTGGATACCGTAGATTCAAAGCTTGAGAAGGTATTTACGGTACTGACAATTGTTGCAATTGTTGCTATTGCAGCGGCTATTATGTTTATAATTTTTAAATTCGTTATACCGAGCGGAGAAAAGGAGAAGAAACCGGATAATAACATCGTTACGGAAGCTCCTACTCCTGAGCCTACAGAAGAGCCTTCTCCAACACCGAGTCCTGAGCCTGGAATTGAAACCTATGAATTCCCTAATGTTATCGGACATAAGCTGGAGGATGCTATAGCTGCGATTGAAGCGAGAAATCCTAAGGCTCACATTAACCCCATGGAGGACTATTCCAACGAGTATGAAGTTGGTTATGTAATAAGGCAATATCCGTTGCCAAACACCGATTATCCTGTTGATTCGGAGGTCATCTTATATGTCAGTATAGGACCTTCATCCGAAATCATACCTTATGTATATGGTAATACATGGGAGCAGGCCGAGCAGAAGCTTAAGGAATATGATCTTGTTCCTGAAAGAGTGGACCAATATAGTAATGATGTTCCGGCCGGTAATGTAATAGCTACCGATCCTCCGAAGGAATCCATGGTTAAGGCAGGAGATAATGTAAAGGTATATGTAAGCATGGGCCCGGAAGTTTCTCAAACCGCGGTTCCCGATTTGATTGGTAAAACAACCGCTGAGGCTGAGACTCTCTTAAAGGATGCCGGACTGGTTCTTGGTGAAGTCAGTCAGGATACATCGGAGACCTATGCCATAGGAAAGATCATTTATCAGGATACCACCGTAGGTGAGTTGGTTGACAGAGGTACCAAGATCAATGTAACCGTAAGCACAGGACCTGATACAGAAGTACCGGGTACAGGTAATTATAGATATGTAGGCAGTCTATATATAGAAATCAATCCGTTCTATTATACCGGAGACGGCGAGGCCGACATCATTCTGGAGATGGAGCAGGGTGGATACGGTACAGAGATATATCATGAGATGACATCCATATCTGACTTCCCAATGACACTTAATGATATTGAAGGGGAAAGCTTAGAAATAGGTGTTGTTAAGATGTATATAGACGGTGAAATATTTAAGGATGAAGAAGGCAACCCATATGTATGGATTGTAGAATTTGAAGCTGTGGAGGACTAATTTGAAGGGTAAGATAATCAAGGGTATAGCTGGTTTCTACTATGTACATGTATCTTATGAGGACAAAATTTATGAATGCAAAGCCAAAGGAATTTTTCGCAAACAGGATATCAAGCCTTTGGTTGGTGATGATGTAGAGATTGATACCAATGATCAGCCTGAGGGAGCAGGAACAATTACCCGTATCCTTCCCAGAAAAAATGAAATAATCAGGCCTGCTGTGGCAAATGTTGACCAGGCAATGGTTATATTTGCCGCGGCGGAGCCTGCTCCTAATTTAAATCTTCTGGACCGCTTTCTGATTATGATGCAAAGACAGAAGGTTAATACGGTCATATGTTTTAATAAAAAGGATATAGTTAATCAAAAGGAAATGGGTCTGCTTATTGATACCTATATGCGTAGCGGAAATGAGGTCATAGGTATCAGCGTGCTTCAGGAGGACGGTATACCAATAATACGCAATCTGCTGTTGGGGAAAACCACTGTTCTTGCCGGACCATCCGGGGTAGGTAAATCTTCTTTGATTAATGTTATAAGTCCTACGACTCAGATGGAGACAGGTACTGTAAGTGAAAAGATTAAGAGGGGAAAGCATACCACAAGGCATTCTGAGCTGATATATATAGATGACAATACTTATGTTATGGATACACCGGGTTTTAGCTCGCTATATATTCATGAGATAGAAAAAGAGGAGCTTAAGGATTACTTTAACGAATTTAGGGAGTTCGAAAATAATTGTCGGTTTATCGGATGCATGCATTTGAATGAGCCCGGATGTGCGGTTAAGGAAGCACTTAATGAAGGGATAATAAGTGGCATCCGTTATGATAATTATAAGATATTATACGAGGAGCTTAAGAATTTAAAGAAGTATTAAGGCTTAACATAACATTATGACATTATACAACTTGGAGGAAATTTACATGATAAAACTAGCACCATCAATCTTAGCGGCAGACTTTAATGTGTTAGGAGAACAAATCAAGATAATAGAAGGGGCAGGAGTACAATATCTACACATTGATGTTATGGACGGTAATTATGTGCCCAGTATCAGCTTCGGAACGCCGGTGATTAAATCAATCCGCAAGAATTCGAAGCTTATTTTTGATGTTCACCTTATGGTAGATGAGCCAATAAGATTGCTGGAGGATTTTAAAGAGGCAGGTGCCGATATAATTACTGTACATGCAGAGGCATGCAAAGACCTGACTGCAACCATTGAGAAGATTAAAAATATGGGACTAAGGATTGGAGTGTCACTAAATCCTGAGACCGGTCTTGAAATTTTAGATAATGTTATAAAAGATATAGATATGGTCCTTATCATGAGTGTGGAGCCGGGAGCGGGAGGACAAGCATTTATTCCAAGTACCCTACAAAAAATTAAGGATCTAAAAGAAAAGGTAAATAAAGCGGGTATTACCATGGATATCGAGGTGGACGGTGGAATAACACCGGACAATGTCATGGAGGTACTTGAGGCAGGTGCCAACATTATAGTATCGGGAACGTCGGTATTTCGTGGGGATATCCAAAAGAACATAGATTTGTATAATGAACAGTTCGAGCAATATAAAAGAAAATACAATATATGATTGTGTTCCGGTTGAATTGAGTTTATGATTGGAGATATATATGATTCAGAAAATATTAATCATAACCGGCGGGCATATTGACGAGAATTTTTTGAAATCCTTGATTAAGAGAGAAAGATATTCTCTTATAATCGCTGCGGACAAGGGGCTTTTGTCTGCCGACAGGCTTAAGCTGCCGGTGGATTATATTCTGGGGGATTTTGATTCGGTTCCATTGGATGTTTTATCGAAGTACGAAGATAAATCTATACCAATTCAATCCTTCCCTCAAAAGAAGGATAAGACCGATACCCAGATAGCATTTGAAATGGCGTTGGAGAAGAAACCTTCAGGAATAGATATGGTTGGTGCGACAGGAAGCAGGATGGACCATACCATATCCAATATAGACCTTCTAATATATGCTATGAATCAGAATATAGATGCCAGAATCTTGGATGCCAATAATTGTATATATCTTAGAAATAAAAGCTTTCTCATTAAGAAAGAGGAGCAGTATGGAGATTTTATTTCACTGCTTTCATTTTCGTATCAGGTAAAGGGACTTAGACTGTACGGATTTATGTATCCACTCGATGGAATCACGCTAACCGCAGGAAGTAGTTTAGGAATAAGCAATAGGCTTGTTGAGGACGAAGGAAGAGTCGAATTTGAGGAAGGAATATTGGCCGTATTCGAGACTAAGGATTGATAAAATAAAACGAAATTATATTTGTAAGGAAGGTAGCAACAGATGAAGTTAGGTATTATAGGCTTACCCAATGTGGGTAAAAGCACTCTATTTAATTCGTTAACAAAGGCGGGCGCTGAATCGGCAAATTATCCGTTCTGTACCATAGATCCCAATGTTGGAATAGTATCCGTACCCGACGAACGTATCGCGGTACTGGGAAAGCTATATAATTCAGAAAAGCTTGTTCCGGCTATCATAGAATTTGTGGACATTGCAGGACTTGTAAAGGGAGCTTCAAAGGGAGAAGGACTGGGTAATCAGTTCCTGTCCAATATCCGCGAGGTAGATGCAATTATACATGTGGTTCGATGCTTCGAGGATACGAATGTAATTCATGTAGAAGGTTCCGTAAATCCTGATAGGGATATTGAGACCATAAACCTTGAATTGATATTTTCTGATATTGAGATTTTGGAACGCAGAATCAGTAAGACAGCGAAGGGCGCAAAGAACGATAAGGAACAGGCAAGAGAATTAGAATTACTCGAAAGACTGAAGCTTCATCTGGAAGAAGGTAAAATGGCTAAATCCTTTACTGCAGAGGATGATGAACTACAGCTTATAGCGAGCTATAACCTTCTAACAGCAAAGCCTGTTATCTATGCCGCCAATGTTACGGAAGAGGATCTTATGGATGACGGAGAGAGTAATGATTATGTCAAGGCAGTAAGAGAGCTTGCCGGCAAAGAAAACTCCGAGGTGTTCGTTATATCCGCTAAAATTGAGCAGGAAATAGCCGAGTTGGATGATGAGGAAAAGAGGATGTTTCTGGAGGAGCTCGGTCTTAAGGAAGCAGGCTTGGATAAATTAATTAAGGCTAGTTATCGGACTCTGGGATTAATGAGCTATCTAACCGCAGGACCAAAGGAAGCCAGAGCATGGACTATTAAAATCGGAACAAAGGCACCTCAGGCAGCCGGTAAGATTCATTCGGATTTTGAACGGGGCTTTATAAGGGCGGAGGTAGTCAGCTATGACAATCTTGTACGATGTGGCAGCTATAATGCAGCTAAGGAAAAAGGACTGGTCCGGTCTGAGGGAAAAGAATATGTAATCCAAGAGGGAGATGTAGTTCTGTTTCGCTTTAATGTATAATAAGTTCATAATCCCTATAAAAAAAACAGAAAGTGGTGGATATAAATGAATATATTGCTAAGCAGTAAGGCCTTAACAAACATAAGGTTTCCGAATTTAGGTATTGAACTGAAGAATGTTCCAACCGGTATAGATGTTTTCGGATTTCATATTGCCTTCTATGGTATAGCTATCGGATTGGGTATGCTGTTTGGATGGTTGATAGCAGAGTGGATGGCAAAGAAAACCGGACAAAGTAAGGAACTATACCTGGACTTTGCTTTAATTGCAATTATTGTTTCGGTTATTTTCACCAGATTAGGCTATGTTCTGTTTTCTTTGGATGAATTTATTGATAACCCCTTGGAAATATTTAATTTCAGAACAGGTGGTCTGATGATTTACGGAGGAATATTTGGTGCTATATTAAGTGCAGTTATATTTACACGAATCAAAAAATATTCCTTCTGGTTATTGGCAGATACCGGATGTATAGGACTTGTTACCGGACAGGTAATCGGAAGATGGGGAAACTTTTTTAACAGAGAGGTCTTCGGAAAATATACAGACGGATTATTAGCTATGCAGCTTAATATTAAAGATGTTTCCTATGATTTCACCAGATCGATTGCCAGTCTGCAGGAAAAATACGAGGGTAAACCAAAATCATTTGAACGGATTATGGAGATAAGAAATAATATCGTAACGGTGGATGGAGCACAATATATTCAGGTTCATCCCACATTCCTTTATGAGTCGCTGTGGAATCTCGCGTTACTGATATTCCTGATAATATATACCAAGCATAAAAAATTCGACGGAGAGGTTATGCTACTGTATTTGGCAGGATACGGACTGGGTCGTGTATGGATTGAGGGCATAAGGACAGACCAATTATTCTTATGGGGTACATCGATTCCTGTTTCCCAGTTGATATCGGCTCTTTTGGTTGTGTTCGCGGCTACGATGATTATTATCAAGAGAGTTAAGACTGCAAAGACAAAATAGAAAAATCTACTTATTTTTACGAGTTATCTCACAATTCGGGACTAATTTACTATATTCATGTCATTTGTCTATATCTTGACATATTTTGTTCGATTTTTAATTTCAACAACAATATATTGTAAACTGATGATGATATAAGCATAGAATACCTAATAAAATCAGGCATTCTGTGCTTTTATTTTTTGTTTTAGTACTTGATTAATTCCCATTTATACAGTAAAATGGACTCATAAGTGGAGCGAAGTGGTGTGAAGTGGTGAAACATACCACAAAAGTGGTACAAGCCATATATATGAGAAGTTGGTGCTGTCTATGTTTATGGGTGAATATGTCCATACTGTTGATGCGAAAGGAAGAATAATAGTACCATCAAAGTTCAGAGAAGACCTTGGAGAAGAGTTTGTAATAACACTCGGTCTTGATGGTTGTCTTTTCGCTTACCCAAAATCAGAATGGCAAGCCTTTGTGGACAAGCTAAAGACGCTCCCGGGTACTAAAGAGGCCAGACAGTTACAGCGTTATTTTATGGCAGGAGCCGCTGCATGTCAGGCAGATAAACAGGGAAGAATACTTATACCGGCAAGATTAAGAGAACATGCTGCGTTGGATAAGGACATAGTCTTTGTCGGAGTTCTGAACAAGATAGAGATATGGAATAAGGAACGCTGGGAAAGCAACAATTATTACGATGATGTGGATTCCATTGCAGAGCATATGTCACAGTATGGCATTAACTACTAGCCGGAAATCACATGGTAAGGAGCCGGACATGGTATTTGAGCATAAATCAGTTCTTCTGGATGAAGTAATTGAAAACATGAACATTGATCCAGCCGGTATTTATGTAGACGGTACATTGGGCGGAGCCGGTCATTCATACGAGATAGTCTCCAGACTGACCACAGGATGCCTAATCGGATTGGATCAGGATGATGCGGCAATACAGGCTGCTAAGAAACGATTGGCAAAGTATGGCGATAAGGTAAAAATTATCAGAAGCAACTTTAGTGAGATAAGGACTGTATTAGGCAGTATACAGATAGATAAGGTGAATGGAATACTCTTGGATCTAGGGGTATCTTCATATCAGCTGGACACACCGGAGAGAGGATTTTCGTACAGTGTGGATGCACCGCTTGATATGAGAATGGATACGAGGAATAACATTACCGCAAGAGATATCATTAATAATTATGATGAAACAAGACTATACAGGATCATAAGAGACTATGGGGAGGACAGATTTGCAAAGAATATTGCAAAGCATATTGTAAGGGCAAGAATGGACAAACCCATAGAGACCACATTCCAGCTAAACGAAATTATAAAGGCGGCTATACCTTCAAAAGTCCGTGCTGTTGGTGGACATCCTTCTAAGAGAACATTTCAGGCGATACGTATAGAGCTAAATCATGAGCTCGATGTCCTAAAAAATACGCTTGAGGATATGATAAATTTGTTGAAGCCTGGAGGAAGGCTTTTGATTATAACCTTCCACTCTCTGGAAGATAGAATAGTCAAGGAATCTTTTAGAATGAATGAGAATCCATGTACATGTCCGTCAAATTTTCCGGTTTGTGTATGTGGCAAGAAACCAAAGGGAAGAATAATAACAAAGAAACCTATCCTGCCTTCTGTCGAAGAGCTGGAGATTAATAAAAGATCTAAGAGTGCGAAACTTAGGGTATTTGAAAGGACATATTATTAGGGCAGTAGAGAGGGGTCATTGCATGGAGGCAAAAAGAAAACGACAACCATATCAAAGCACAGGCTATATCGACGGTAATACAGCCCGAAAGCAAGGCTTTATCGGGCAACAGGCTGCGCATAATTACTATACTGTTCCGGACATTGAAAGACAAAGAAGACAGGCGCCTGCACCCAGAAGACACATACGCAGAAAGCCGAGCACCTTAACCGGAATCAGTAAGACTTCTTTATTCATATTAACATTAGCCATAGGTGCAACCTTATATTTCTGTATTGAGTTCTTAATGTTGCAACATGAGGTAAGCAAAATGGAGAAGGATATTGTATCTATGGAGCAAAATCTCGCTGCTATAAGAAATGAAAATGATGCAGCATATGAGCAAATTAATACCGTATATGATCTTGATTATGTATATAACATTGCTGTAAATGAATTGGGAATGGTATATCCAAATAATAATGAGGTTATTCTTTTTGAAAAAGCAGATGAGAGCTTTGTAAGACAGTATGCGGACATACCGAAATAAAAATCACTATTAACGTGACGAGGTTAGTATACTATGCAGAATAGAGCAGAAAAAACCAAAAGCTTCACATCCAGAATGCAAGCAAAGCTATTGCTTGTATTTTGTGTTGTCGCTTTGCTCTTAGCCGGACTGATTGGCCGGCTTATATACATAATGCAGACAGATGGGGAGAGATATGCCAAGCAGGTTCTTTCCAGACAGTCTTACGTAAGGGGAGTGCTTCCCTACAAAAGAGGAGAAATTCTAGACAGAAACGGTACTGTATTAGCCAGAAGCGAACTTCGCTATAGGCTAATTCTTGATCCGCAAAATCTTTTATACAATTCAGATAAAATCCCAACAACTTTGGAAGCTTTAAAAAAATACTATAATATTGAGGCAGAGACAATTAATAACATACTAAAGGAAAGGCCTGACAGCAGATATAAGATACTTCTAGAAAACCTTCAGTTGTCCCAGGTGGAGGATTTTAAGAAGCTTATGGAGGAAGACTCTAACATAAAGAGTCTTTGGTTTGAAGAAATATATGTAAGGGCATATCCGTATGATTCCTTGGCCTGTGATATCATAGGGTTTACATCTCCGGATAATAAAGGCCTTTGGGGAATTGAAGAATATTATAATGATGAGCTAAGCGGTACCAATGGCAGAGAATATGGTTATTATGACTCTTCACTAAATATAGAAAGAATCATAAAGAAGCCTCAACACGGCCATACCGTCGTAAGTACAATCGATGTAAATGCTCAGAGAATAATACAGAAGCATATACGGGCATTCAATGAGGAAATCGGAAGTAAGAATATAGGTGTAATCGTAATGAATGCCAACAACGGAGAAATTCTTGCTATGGCATCGAACGAAGAATACAACTTAAACTCTCCGAGAGATTTAAGCAGTATCATTAGCGAAGATGAGCTTTCGGCCATGACATTGGAAGAAAAGATAGAAGCGATGAACCGCATATGGAAGAATGATGTTATAAGCTCGGGCTTCGAGCCCGGTTCAACCTTTAAGCCGTTTACGGTAGCTATTGGTTTGGAGGAAGGGATTATATCAAAAAACAGCAGCTATTTATGTGACGGTGTAGAACATGTCGGTGGATGGGACATAAAGTGTAGTGCAAAATATGGGCATGGAGAACTGACCCTTACAGAGACACTGGTAAAATCCTGTAATGATGCAATGATGCAAATTGCTGCTGCTGAAGGAAGAGATAATTTCTATAAATATCAAAAATACTTTTCATTCGGTGAAAAAACTGGAATTGACCTGCCCGGTGAGGAAAGTGGAATCATTACCGAACTGGAAAGGCTTAATGCATCAGAGCTTGCAACGAGCAGCTTCGGACAGTCCTTTAATGTATCCATGATTCAGATGGCGGCTGCTTATTCATCTCTTGTTAACGGTGGATATTATTATCAGCCTAGAATTGTTAAGGAAATAATGAATGACCAGAATGCCACCGTTAAAATTATGGAGCCTCTGCTTGTAAGACGTACAGTATCGGATGAAACCTCCCAATTCATTCGGGAAGCAATGCTTCAGACGGTGGAAGTGGGAACTGCCAAGCCTGCAAGGGTAACGGGTTATGCTATTGGTGGTAAAACCGGCACAGCAGAGAAATTACCCCGTGGAGAGAAAAAATATCTCGTGTCATTTCTTGGGGCAGTTCCGGCATTAAATCCTGAGATTGTAATATATGTGATCATTGATGAGCCACAGAACGTTGTTAGGCAAGACGACAGCTCATTGGCAACCGGATTGGCAAGTCGTATAATGAAAGAGCTTTTGCCTGCACTGGGTATCTATCCGGATGGAGAGATTGACTATTTATTACCTGATACAGATGAGGAAAATACACAAGACACTAATGATGACAACCCGGATGTACAACAGCCTCAACAATCAGAGGATGAACAGGATATAAGTACAGAGGATCAAAATCAAACAGAGCAAAATCAAACAGAAGAGCAGACCGAGGAACCAAGAACAGAAAACCCGGATGAACAAGAGACCGAGGAACCACATTTTCTTAATGATGAATAAAGCCGTATCATTTGTAATAAAATGAAACGAAAAGAGTTTCAGGATTGATGATATGGCCAGAAACAGGACTTATAACAAAAGAAATATTCTTATAATTATAATAGTTATTTTTCTGACAGCCATTGGGCTGACAGGAAGATTGATATATCTGATAATATTTAAGTCAGAGGAATATTCTGCCCGTGCTCAGGCACTTCATGAAAGAGAGAGACCGATAAAGGCAGAGCGGGGAAGAATATTTGATATTAACGGTGTAGAGATAGCAACTAATAAACCGGTATGCACTATTTCGGTTATACATAGCCAGATAACAGAGTCAGAGAGGGTTATCGAGTTATTATCCAAGGAGCTTGGGTTAAGCGAAGAATTTGTCAGAAAACGGGTAGAGAAGCTTTCTTCGATTGAAAGAATAAAGTCTAATGTTAATAAGGATATCGCCGACAGAATACGGCAATACAAGCTGGATGGTGTTATGGTTGATGAAGACTACAAGAGGTATTATCCATTTGACAGTCTGGCATCCAAGGTGATTGGCTTTACCGGAAGTGATAATCAGGGTGTAATAGGCCTGGAGGTAAAATACGAGAGCTTCTTGAAGGGAATAAACGGTACTATTCTTACACTGACGACCGCTTATGGTGTGGAAATAGAAAATGCCGCAGAGGGCAGGATTGAGCCACAGCCCGGAAACGACCTTTATTTAAGTCTGGATGTTAATATACAGAAGTATGCAGAACAGGCGGCATATAAGGCTATGGAGGCTAAGCAGGCCAATAACGTAAAGCTGATTGTAATGGACCCCAATGACGGCAGAATATTTGCCATGGTAAATGCACCTGAATTCGACCTAAATAATCCATATACATTAATCAATGATATAGCAGAGAGTTATGTAGGAGAAACCATCAGCTCCGAAAAAATGAATGAGCTTCTAAACGGTATGTGGAGAAATGCCTGTATAAGCGACACCTATGAGCCGGGCTCGGCATTTAAGGTTGTAACTACCACGGCCGCACTGGAGGAAAATGTGGTAAAGCTGGACGACAGGTTTTTCTGTCCCGGTTTTAGGAGAGTAGAGGACAGAATCATAAGATGCCATAAAGCCGGTGGCCATGGAAGCCAGAACTTCGTCGAAGGTATTCAGAACTCCTGCAATCCTATATTTATGGAAATAGGTTCAAGAGTCGGAGTTGAAAAAACCTATGAATATTATAAAAAGCTGGGGCTCTTTAATAAAACCGGTGTAGATATACCGGGTGAGGCTAATTCCATAATGCATAATATAGAAAATATAGGTGCGGTTGAACTGGCCACCATGTCCTTCGGCCAGTCCTTTCAAATTACACCGTTACAGCTTCTTACGGCAACAAGCGCCATAATTAATGGGGGAACATTGGTTACACCTCATTTTGGCATATCGGTTAAGACGCCGGACAACAGAGTTGTAAAAACCTTTGAATATAAAACCGTAGAAAACGCAATATCGAAGGAGACCTCTGAGACAATGAAGCAGCTTCTGGAGTCCGTTGTATCCGACGGTACAGGAAGAAGGGCATATCTTCCGGGATATCGTGTAGGTGGTAAAACAGCCACCTCCGAAAAACTTCCGAGAAGAACAGGAAAGTATATATCTTCTTTTATAGGATTTGCTCCGGCAGATGATCCGCAGGTAATAGCCCTGGTGCTTATAGATGAGCCGGTTGGAATATATTACGGAGGTACCATTGCGGCACCTGTGATTGCGTCATTATTCGATAATATACTTCCATATATGGGGATTGAAGCCAATTATTCGGAGGAAGATCTAAAGAACTATCAAGTCGGACAATTTCAGGTTCCGAATTTTATTGGTAAGACCAGGAAAGAAATGAAGGATCTGTTAAAGATATATGAATTTGGAGATGTCTATATCTCGGGTGAAGGAGATACTGTAACCGAACAGTTTCCTCTTCCGGGAGATAGTGTAAATAGGAAAAGCGGACTGGTTTTATATTATTAATATTGTTATTTTTAAGGTTATAAAGTATAATAGCCTAGGTTCAATATTACATAAGAATTAAGCCGGACGTAGGCGGATAGGAGCTTTTATGGGATTTTCAGAATTAGAGGTTATAATACCGGTTATTATTTCATTTGGAGTCTGCGTGGTATTATGTCCATTACTAATACCATTTTTGAAGCGTATGAAATTCGGTCAGTTTGTCAGACAGGACGGACCGGAATCTCATTTAAAAAAATCAGGAACACCTACAATGGGTGGAATTATAATAGTTTTAAGTATATCTATAACATGCCTGTTTTATCTTAAGGACAATAAGGAGATTATACCGGTGCTTTTTGCCACTATAGGCTTTGGAATCATTGGGTTTTTGGATGACTACATAAAGGTAGTTATGAAACGCTCAATGGGCTTAAGGGCATGGCAAAAGCTTCTCGGACAGATTCTTGTAACGGCGATATTCGGATTTTATTTGGTTAACTCCGTTGAGGATATAACCTGGATGCTGATACCATTTTCGGGAGGCAAGTACGTAGATATATCGTATCTGTTTCTTCCTATGATGTTCATAGTGGTGCTTGGTACCGTCAACGGTTCAAATTTTACTGACGGTCTGGATGGCTTGGAGTCAAGCGTTACGGTTCTTATAGCGACCTTCTTTACGGTGGTAGCCATCGGAATGAAGAGCGGCATATCACCGATTTGCGGAGCAGTAGCAGGAAGCTTATTGGCATTCCTTTTATACAATGTTTATCCTGCAAAGGTTTTTATGGGAGATACAGGATCACTGGCACTGGGTGGATTTGTGGCTTCTGCGGCATATATGCTTAGAATGCCATTGTTTATAATTTTGGTCGCTTTGGTATATTTAGTTGAGGTATTATCGGTTATATTTCAAGTTGGATATTTCAAGCTAACGGGAGGTAAAAGACTATTTAGGATGGCTCCTATTCATCATCATTTTGAGCTTAAAGGATGGTCGGAGACCAGAATTGTAGCCGTTTTCTCTATAATAACCACTATTCTGTGCCTGATTGCTCTAATGGGCATTAACTAGGAGGAAGTAAATAATGCTTAAAGATAAGAAGGTTCTGGTGTTTGGTGCCGGAAAAAGTGGGATCTCGGCTTCAAGACTTCTGCGTAGAGTCGGAGCATCCGTTATATTATATGATGGCAGAGATGATATAGATATAGATACCTTTGAAGATGAAATAGCCATATGCAAGAATCTCGAGGCTTATTTGGGTGATTTTCCGAAGGAGAAACTTGATGGGCTAGATTTAATGATTATAAGTCCCGGTATAGCCCTGGATAATCCCTTTGTCCTGGAGGTAAAAAATAAGGGGATTCCCATATGGGGAGAGATAGAACTGGCGTATCGTTATTCTAAGGGAAGGATAATCGGAATAACGGGAACAAACGGAAAGACTACGACCACATCCTTGGTAGGGGAAATATTGAAGTCATACTACAATCAAGTATTTGTAGTGGGCAATATCGGAAATCCATATACCGAGATTGCTTTACAAACCACAGATGAATCACTAACCGTAATAGAACTTAGCAGCTTTCAGCTTGAGACAATAGATCGATTCCGTCCTGACATAAGTGCAATACTTAATATAACACCGGATCATCTGAATAGACATCATACCATGGACAATTATATAAGTATTAAAAAGAACATTGCTTTGAATCAGGATAATGCGAATCTTTGCATACTTAATTATGAGAATAACCATACCAAATCAATCGGAGCAGAACTGAAGACAAGGGTATTGTATTTCTCCAGCGAGCGGATTTTAGAGAATGGTATATTTCTGGATGATGATAACATCGTTTACAAGGAGAATGACAGTATCACGAATATATGTAATGTCAATGAGCTTCGTGTTCTGGGTAAGCACAGCTATGAAAATGTAATGGTAGGAGTAGGAATCGCTTTGGAGCTGGGTATTCCCATAAAGCAGATACATGAAGCGATTACTTCCTTTAAGGCAGTCGAGCATAGAATCGAATATGTCGATACTATAGATGGAGTGAGTTATTACAATGATTCTAAGGGCACGAATCCTGACGCATCAATAAAAGCGGTTCAGGCAATGAACAGTCCAACTATTCTTATCGGAGGTGGCTTCGATAAGGGACTGGAATTTGATGAATGGGTTCAGTCCTTTAAAGGAAAGGTTAAGTGTCTGGTACTCATGGGAGAAACCAGAGAAAAGATAGCTGCCACAGCAAGAAAATATGGATTTGATAATATTATATTGGTAAACAGTCTTAGGGAAGCCGTTCAGATAAGTGCGAAGAAGGCAGAGGACGGAGACGCGGTATTATTATCTCCGGCCTGTGCCAGCTGGGGAATGTTTGATAATTATGAACAACGGGGCAGAATGTTTAAAGAATATGTACATGAGCTGCACCAATAAAGATGGGGGATAAGATGGCAAGAACAGCAGGCGAAACAAATAGAAAAAAACTTCATAGCTATTACGACTATAGTCTATTATTTTTGATTCTATTTCTTGTGTGTTTTGGCTTAGTAATGATATATAGTACCTCATCATATAATGCCCAAAGAATCCACGGAGATGCAACCTATTATTTATCCAGGCAGGCTCTTTTAGGTGGTTTGGGAATAATAATCATGCTGTTCGTTTCAAAGATTGATTACAGGCTATATATAAAGAAACTTCCAATAATAAAGATCAAACCGGTAACAATACTGTATTTTCTGTGTATATTCCTTCAAGTATATGTTATCTTATTTGGAGAAGAGATAAAGGGAGCAAAACGTTGGATACAGATTGGTGAGCTGTCATTTCAGCCCTCAGAGCTGTCGAAAATAGCTGTTATATTGGTGACTGCCTATATTGTAAATCTGGCCCCCAGGAGACTGGATAAAATATGGGGTTTCCTAAGGGTAGCACTGTTTATTTCACCACTGTTGGGGCTTATCATTGCCGAGAACTTCTCAACGGGCCTGATTATAGGAATTATTTTTGTGGCCATATGTTTTGTTGCCAGTAAGAAGAAGGCATATTTCATTATATCGGGATTAGTCATGGGGGCGCTGGCTTCTTTAATGATATTTTTCGTTGATTTTAGATCCGACCGTTGGGCGGCTTGGAGAAATGTAGAGACCCATGAGAAAGGTTATCAAATCCTTCAGGGACTGTATGCAATAGCCTCTGGTGGAATCTTTGGTAAGGGATTGGGAGAGAGCATGCAGAAGCTTGGGTTCATACCGGAATCTCACAACGATATGATTTTTTCGGTTATCTGTGAGGAGTTGGGATTGTTTGGAGCTATTTCCCTCATCCTTTTATTTATACTTTTGATATGGCGTATTTTTGTTATTGCTATTAACGCACCCGACCTATTTGGTGGACTGATTGCAACAGGAGTATTGGTCCACATCGCATCGCAGGTTTTAATAAATATTGCGGTTGTAACAAGCACAATACCTTCGACAGGTATACCGTTACCGTTTATCAGCTATGGCGGCAGTTCGCTGATGGTTATTCTGTTTGAAATGGGAATTGTTCTTAGCGTTTCCAATCAAATTAAAGTCAGAGGTAGTTGATGATTTGACATAATCACGCGGACAAAGGAGATATCATATAGTGGTATTATATTTCCTTCATAGTCTGAGGTGTGCTATGTCGAGTATTAAGGTCATCGGCGGTGGCAGGTTAAAGGGTGAAATAAAAATACAGGGTTCAAAAAATGCAGCATTACCGATTATTGCTGCTACAGTTTTGAACAGGGGTATAACGGTACTAAGGAATTGTCCTAGAATACTTGATGTATTTCATATGATTAATGTACTAAAGGAGACGGGATGTAAAGCAGACTGGGAGGGCAATAATCTTATCGTGGATACGACTGATATTACCTCCACCAAGATATCCGAGGGCTCGGTACAGAAGATGAGAAGCTCGATTCTTTTTTTAGGAGCACTGTTAGGAAGAAGCCATGAGGTATCAATAGCCTATCCAGGCGGTTGTTCTATTGGAAAAAGGCCTATAGATTACCATTTGGATTCTTTAAAGAGGATGAATGTTACTCAGGAATTTCTCGGAGAGGACAAAAGTATAATCCACTGCTACACTAATAAAATCTTGGGCACTGATATTTTCTTGAAATTTCCCAGTGTCGGAGCAACACAGAACGTCATTCTTACGGCTGTATTGGGAGAAGGTGTAACCCGTATTTTTAACGCGGCACGGGAACCTGAGGTATATGAGTTATGCAGCTTTCTGATAGAAGCCGGAGCAAGGATATGCGGAAAAGGAACTGCTTTTATTGAGATTGAAGGTGTGAAGGAGCTTCATGATGTAGAATTCACGCTTTCGCCGGACAGGATTGTAGCAGGAACCTATATGGCAGCCGTGGCTGCCGCCGGGGGAGATGTGATACTGAGAGACACTCCGAATCGGCATGTGGAATCTGTTATCAGGGTGATGGAAAAGGTTGGATGCAGAATAAAAGCTGATGATAGACATATGAGAATAAGCTGTAATAAGCGACCCCTTCCATATAAAATGTTGATCACACAGCCATATCCCGGATTTCCAACCGATATGCAGTCTCAACTTATGACGGTCCTTAGTATCGCAGACGGAAAGAGTACAATTATAGAGGAGATTTTTGAGTCGCGGTTTCAGAATGTCAACGAGCTAAAGAAAATGGGCGCAAAAATTACCATAGAAGAGAATAAAAGCAAAGCAGTTATATCAGGTGTAAAGCATTTGGAAGGTGCTATTGTAAAAGCCCACGATTTAAGAGCGGGAGCAGCCTTGGTAATTGCAGGACTTATAGCGGAGGGTGAGACAATTATCAGAGAAGCCACCAGTATTGAACGGGGGTATGAGGATATCTGTAGAGATGTTAACAGCCTCGGAGCTAATGCACGGTATTGCAGTGAAAATATTCTATAGTGTTATACTATGCAAAGGACGGATTAGTAATGAGTAAGAAGTTGCGAAAGAATAGCAATAGTGTACTTAAGAGAATAGGATTATTCGTTCTGAAAATAACTGTTTTTCTGATATTGCCGGTTACGATACTGGTTTTTACCTTTCAATTAAAGAATATAACCGTGACCGGTTCTTCAAGGTATGACAGTGGGCAGATTATTGAACGGTTGATTGAATCGAAAGCAGACAATAATACTCTTGTTTTTTTTCTGAAGTACAAGTATTTCAAGGATGTCAAAATACCTTTTGTTGAAAAAATGTCCTTTGAATTGGTCGACAGAAACTCTGTAAGTATCAGAGTGTATGATAAGAAAATTATCGGCTGCATTGAATTCATGGGAGATTATCTATATTTTGACAAAGATGGAATAATTGTGGAGAGTACATCGAATATGTTAAGTGACATCCCTTTGATTAAGGGACTGAAATTCAAGAAAATAGTATTAAATGAAAAGCTTGAGGTGCAAAAGGACGAATTATTCGATATAATACTGAATCTGACACAGCAGATAGAAAAGCGTGAGCTTAATGTTAAGACCATCAGCTTCAATAATAATTATGAGGTAACGTTAAATCTGGGAGATATTAAGGCCATGCTTGGAAAAAGAAGTACATATGATGTGATTCTATCAAAATTGAAGAATATAGTTGCGGAGGCAAAAGGTAAAAAACTTACTATTGATATGAGTACAGGAACCGATTATTTCATTGCAAAACCTGAAAATACGGAAGAATAGATAAAAAATTATCAAATATATCATAAAATCATAAAATTATGCTTGATTATTTGGGAATTTAAAGATATTATATATAGTAGGATTAGAACACCATAAGTTGTATGAGAATAAGTTTTTGTCCCATGATAATGTGGTTTTAACAGGAAAATATATATTAGCCAAATAGCTAAAATTTGGTGCGTTGCCGGAGTAGTTAATACTCTAATTTTAAGAATACGATGAAGGAGGAATTGACCTTGCTTGAAATAAGAACAAATGAGGCGGACAATACTGCAAAAATACTTGTTATTGGGGTAGGAGGAGCAGGTAACAACGCCGTTAATCGAATGATAGAAGAAAACATCAAGGGTGTTGAATTTGTTTGCATCAATACGGACAAGCAGCACTTAAAGAACTGCAAGGCTCCTGTATGTATACAGATTGGTGAAAAACTTACGAAAGGGCTGGGAGCTGGGGCTCAACCGGAAATAGGGCAGAAGGCCGCCGAAGAGAGCAGGGAACAATTAACTGAACTCGTTAAAGGGGCTGATATGGTATTTGTCACCTGTGGCATGGGTGGAGGTACCGGTACAGGAGCAGCTCCCATAATTGCACAGATAGCTAAGGAGATGGAGATTCTTACAGTCGGAATTGTGACAAAGCCCTTCAAGTTCGAAGCTAAGACCCGTATGACCAATGCGATTGCAGGAATCGAACGCCTGAAGGAGCATGTAGATACCTTAATCGTAATTCCCAATGATAAATTACTCGAAATCGTTGATCGTAGGACAACCATGCCTGATGCCCTTAAGAAGGCGGATGAGGTGTTGCAGCAGGGTGTACAGGGCATAACAGACCTGATTAATGTTCCCGGACTGATAAATCTTGACTTTGCCGACGTTAAGACGGTTATGAAGGATAAAGGAATAGCTCATATAGGAATAGGTGTAGGAGCCGGTGATGATAAATGTATAGAGGCTGTTAAGCAGGCTATTACGAGTCCCTTGCTCGAGACGACTATTCAGGGAGCTACTCATGTAATTATAAACATATCCGGAGATATCAGTCTTGTAGAGGCTAATGATGCGGCTACACTGATACAGGAGTTGGCTGGTGAATCTGCAAATATTATATTCGGAGCCATGTACGATGACAGTAATCCTGATACAGCCGCCATTACGGTTATCGCTACCGGACTGGACGGAAGATCAAGAGAATTGGTTAAGACACCCGAATTCTTAAGGAGAGCGTCGTCATCGGGTTCTTCGATTCAAAACATAGGTAAATCGGATATCAGCGTTAACAGAGGCTTCACAAAGCCCAGTCCTTATGCTCCGCCTAAGCAAAGCGGTTATAGCACTGATCCGGAACGTAAGCCCGTCAGTCAGCCGGCTAAGCCTCCGGTAAATGCCAATATAGATACCGGCGGAATCAAGATTCCTGAGTTTCTACAGAAGAACCGTCACAATAAATAAACCGAAAAAACATTATACATAAGATATTGAGGTTGTCAGATTATTCGGAAACGAATAATCTGACATATTTTTTTGCTTATAATTAGGTTATTTCAATTATAAATGTAAAATAATGTAAACGAAAACTTAATAATGATGTCCAGAAAATGACAAAATACTAATATCTAACAAGTTATAATCATGATGATGATCATTCTATTGTACGTGAAGTAAGTACATCCTGTGTGGAGGTGAATATTGTTATTAGAGGTTTATACGGATATAGTATTTCTGATTAATTTCTTCATTGACGTAATCCTGATTTTCCTGTTAAAAAAGGTAAATAAAAAGGACAGCAGCAAGTTGAGAATTGCCTTGGCGGCTACTGTCGGAGGTGCTTGCGCAGCGGTAATAAGTATATTTCCATGGATGAATATCATCCTAAGGTTTACGCTGATGTATGTAGCCACTTCATTACTGATGATAGTCATTGCTTTTGGAAAGCTGAAGATTTCAGATATGATTAAGCAATGGATTGTATTGAATCTGATTACATATTTTGTGGGTGGATTTATGAATTCGATTTATTACCATACTAATCTTAGGCTGTTTTTTATTAATTTGGGCAACGGCAATATCTTCAGTAATGCTTCAGCCTTATACATTATTGTCTCAGTCTGCGCCGTAGCTGTGGTTTCTGTCTTCGTACTATGGCTGCTAAGACTGTACCAGATACACAGACCTTTAATCTATGAGGTAGAACTGGTTCTTGGTGAGCGAAGTGTACTGACAAAAGGGCTTATGGATACAGGTAATTGTCTTTATGATCCCATCAGTAAAAAACCGGTTATGGTTATCGAAAATTCGTTGATTGAGAGTCTTCTGACACCGAATATCAGGCAGGACATGGAGATGGCCAGAAACTATTTGGAGGGTAAAGCAGATGATATACCGTACTCAGGCTATGATGACAGACTGCTTCGTTTCAGCTTCATTCCATACAGGTCAATCGGCAAAACAGGTATGCTGTTAGGAATTAAGCTGGATAAGGTCCTGATACATACCGAAAAGGAAAACATATGTAATGAGAGGGTCACCGTCGCTATCTGTGATAACCGTCTGACGGATGGCAAAGATGATTATCATGCAATTTTACATAAGGAACTATTGTGAAAATACTGTTTTAAGCCTATGAGCGCTAATAATTTGGGAGGGTATTTATGCTTTTTAAGTTATCAATACAGAATAAGTTTCAGTTTAGAATGATACCGGACATCAGAACTATTATATTTGGACAAAAGGGTGATATCCATTACATAGGCGGTGCAGAGATACTTCCGCCGCCACTGGACTCTATAAGAGAAGCCGAGGTAATCAGCGGTTTAGGTACAGAGCGTGACGGAGAAATGAAGGCTATACTCGTGGAGCATAATTTAAGACTTGTAGTGTACATAGCCAAAAAGTTTGATAATACCGGGGTTGGCGTAGAGGACCTGATATCCATTGGCACAATCGGTCTTATTAAGGATATTAACACTTTTAATCCGAAAAAAAACATTAAGCTGGCCACATATGCCTCCCGCTGCATTGAGAATGAAATTCTTATGTATCTAAGGCGAAACAATAAGACTAAGCTGGAGGTATCGATCGATGAACCTCTGAATGTGGACTGGGACGGCAATGAGCTGTTATTATCAGATATCCTGGGAACGGAAGAGGATGTCATATATCGAAATATTGAGGAGGAAGTGGATCGAAAGCTGCTTAGAAAGGCTTTATCCAAGCTGACTGAGAGGGAGCGGATAATCGTAGACTTAAGATTTGGTCTTAACACCGATGACGGAAACGAGAAGACTCAGAAGGAAGTTGCGGATTTGCTCGGAATATCTCAATCCTACATATCGAGACTGGAAAAGAAGATAATAAAGCGTTTGAAAAAGGAAATGGTACGTTTCGAATAAATATATCGATGGTAATTATTTCAAATAAAAATACCGTATAAAGAGCATACAAATAGTGAATCATTATTGTTAGCGAATTAAATATAATGACATGATGATTCGGAGGTTTCGTTATGGCTCTCTATAAGGTGGAAATATGTGGCGTAAATACATCCAAGTTACCGTTGCTAAAGAACAGTGAAAAAGAAGAGTTATTCAATAGAATTTTGAATGGTGACAAAGAAGCTAGAGAGCTCTACATCAAAGGAAATCTACGTCTGGTACTATCTATAATTCAGAGATTCTCCAACAGTAATGAAAATGTCGATGACTTGTTTCAGATAGGCTGTATTGGATTAATGAAGGCAATCGATAATTTTGATATATCACAAAATGTAAAATTCTCTACTTATGCTGTTCCGATGATAATAGGTGAGATTCGCAGATACCTTAGGGATAACAATGCTATTCGTGTCAGCCGTTCCTTACGGGACACAGCCTATAAGGCGATTTATGCCAAGGAAGCCTTGGTTAAGAAAAATGAAAAGGAACCCACTATAAATGAGATAGCAGCCGAAATTGGTATCAGTAAGGAGGATATAGTGTACGCCCTCGATGCCATTCAAAGTCCCGTATCTTTATATGATCCTGTATATGTAGAGGGGGGAGATGCTTTATATATCATGGATCAGGTCAGCGATAAGAAGAACAGGGAGGAGAACTGGATTGAAGCCATATCTTTGAAAGAAGCTATGGATAAGCTTCCCCCAAGGGAGTATAATATAATTAAGCTGAGATTTTTCGAGGGAAAGACTCAGATGGAGGTTGCAAAAGAGATTAATATATCTCAGGCTCAGGTTAGTCGTTTGGAGAAATCGGCATTAAAAAATATGAGAAATTATTTAATGGGATAGAAATAAATGGATTTATTATATATAATATTTACTACAAAAGATGATTAGGCAGGATTATTATGAAAAACATTATGATGAAATGGTTTAAGAATATTTACGGGGATAATGACGATGTTAGAGTATATTTTGCACCAGGCAGAGTAAATCTAATTGGTGAGCATACGGATTATAACGGAGGTCATGTGCTACCCTGTGCATTGGAGCTGGGAACCTATGGGGCGGTCAGACTTCGCAACGACAAAGTGATTCGCTTATACTCCATGAATTATATAGAGAAAGGAGTGATCATTTCGTCATTGGATGAGATTTCATCCACTGAGGAATTGATTTATCATAGAAAGGATGATTGGGCAAATTACCCCAAAGGCGTGCTTTGGGCATTTGCCCAGCATTCTTTTATGGATATTATAAATCGCGGAATGGATATTCTATATTACGGTGATATTCCCAACGGCGCGGGACTGTCATCATCGGCCAGCATAGAGGTACTTACGGCGTACATAATCAAGGAGATGTTCCGGATAGATATCAGCCTTAAGGAGATTTCGTTGCTATGTCAGTATGCAGAAAACAAATATGTAGGTGTGAATTGCGGTATTATGGACCAATTTGCCATAGCGATGGGTAAGAAGGATCATGCCATATTTCTTAATACGGACACATTGGAATACGAATATACACCGCTTAATCTTGGTAACAATAGGATAGTGATTGTCAACAGCAACAAAAGGCGGGAGCTGGGTGATTCCAAATACAACGAAAGAAGGGCTGAATGTGACGAAGCGCTTAGAAGATTACAGACCGTAGTTAACAAAAAGACATTAGGTGATTTTACAATAGATGAATTTGAAAGATATAAGTCTATAATAAATGATGACACATTGATTCGTCGTGCCAGACATGCGGTTTATGAAAACCAAAGAACGATAAATGCAATGAAATCGCTTCAGGCAGATGATATGGTTGAATTTGGAGAGCTTATGATGGAATCCCATATATCTTTGAAAAATGATTATGAAGTTACAGGTCTGCATCTGGACACTCTGTATGAGTCGGCCATACGTCAGGAAGGTGTTATCGGTGCACGAATGACCGGCGCAGGCTTTGGAGGATGTACGGTCAATATTGTGGACGTAAGTCATATAGATTCATTTATTAATAATGTAGGAAAGGAATACGAAAAAATCACCTCTTTGAAAGCAGATTTCTATGTTGCAGAATCGGGAACTGGACCAAAAAACTTGCAATATGCCAATAATCGTGTATTATATTAGATACTAATTCTATGATGATTAGGACGAATGTCAAAATGTAACTCGGTGAATTGTATTCTGAAAGTATGAGGTGATTTCCTATGAAATTATATAATGAAAAGACGAGAAAATATCTTAAGATACAGGATAAGACCTATGTGTATCATGATTTGAACTCATTGAAGGAATATGGATTCGATGTGAATAGGCTACCTTATTCCATTAAGGTTTTATTGGAATCAGTACTTCGTGGATGGGACGGTATAGCTATTAGAGATGAGCATATTGAAGACCTGGCAAGATGGGCTGAGCATAGAGGAGGAAGGGGAGAAGTGGCGTTTAAGCCTGCCAGAGTAATTCTTCAGGATTTTACAGGGGTTCCCTCGGTACTGGATTTGGCAGCCATGCGTTCATTCCTGGCAGATGATGAGAAAGCGAAAAGGATTAATCCTGAGGTCCCTGTGGATCTTGTAATTGACCACTCCGTTCAGGTCGATTACTACGGTATGTCCAAAGCACTTAGTGAAAATGTGAAGAGAGAATTTGAAAGGAATAAGGAAAGGTATCAGTTCCTGAAGTGGGCACAGAAGGCATTTGATAATTTCACTGTGGTTCCTCCCTCAACAGGCATAGTACATCAGGTAAATTTAGAGTATCTGGCAAAGGTGGTCGTTATTGATAAAACCAAGGACAATAATGAGGATATACTATATCCTGATACTTTGGTGGGTACGGATTCCCATACAACTATGATTAACGGACTCGGAGTACTTGGCTGGGGTGTGGGAGGAATAGAGGCTGAGGCAGGAATGCTGGGACAGCCGTCATATTTTCCTGTGCCTGAGGTTATCGGTGTCCATATGACGGGTAAGCTTCCGACGGGTGCTACGGCAACAGATTTAGCTCTTAGGGTAACCAAGCTTCTAAGAGACAGAGGTGTTGTAGGTAAGTTTGTAGAATATTTCGGAGACGGGATTCATAACCTAAGCCTGGCAGACAGAGCTACGATAGCAAATATGGCTCCTGAATATGGAGCCACCTGCGGATTCTTCCCTGTGGATGAGGAAACCCTGGATTATATGAAGTTGACCGGAAGAAGTAAGGAGCATATTGAAATTGTAAGAAGCTATCTTAAGGCTAATGGAATGTTCTATGAAAGAGGTCTTTTGGATCCTGTATATACCGATATCATTGAGCTTGATTTATCTACAGTAGAAGTTGCCCTGTCGGGACCAAAGCGTCCCCAGGATTTGATTCTGCTTGATAAGACGAAGGAGGCTTTTAGAGACAGTATTACAGCTTCTTTGGGAAATCAAGGCCATGGCCTTAACAAAGATGAGTTTGATAAGGAGGTTGTAATCAAGTTTTCGGATGACAAAAAGGAAACAATGAGGACAGGCTCTGTGGTTATAGCAGCCATAACCTCATGTACCAATACCTCGAATCCATCAGTTATGCTAGGTGCAGGAATTCTTGCGAAAAAAGCTGTAGAAAAGGGCTTGAGGGTTCCGGCTTATATAAAGACTTCCTTGGCTCCGGGATCCAAGGTAGTAACCGATTATCTGGCTTCGGCAGGACTTCAACCATTCCTTGATACCTTAGGCTTTCATGTAGTAGGCTATGGATGTACTACATGTATCGGTAATTCAGGACCTTTGCTTCCTGAGATTACTTCTGCAATCAATGACAATAATCTTTTGGTAGCCTCTGTATTGTCCGGCAACAGGAATTTTGAAGGTAGAATTCATCCGCTGGTCAAGGCAAATTATCTGGCATCTCCACCGCTTGTGGTTGCCTATGCATTAGCCGGGACCATGGATATAGACTTAACAAAAGAGCCAATCGGAATAGGGGCCGACGGAAAAGAGGTATATTTAAGCGATATCTGGCCATCATCGGAAGAAATACAGGAGGCTATATTAAATAATGTAAAGCCGGAGTTATTTAAGAGGGAGTATGGCGTTGTCTATGATGACAATGAGCTATGGAATAATATCAGTATAAATGAGGGAAGTCTGTATGAATATGAGGAATCCTCGACTTATATAAGAAGACCCCCGTTTTTTGATAATCTTTCAGATGAACCCGACAGGATGGGTCCGTTAAAGGGCCTCAGAGTTATTGCTAGCTTGGGAGATTCAGTCACAACCGACCATATATCTCCGGCAGGAGCCATAGGAAAAGACACTCCTGCAGGGAAATACCTAATGGAGCATGGTGTGGAGCCTAAGGCCTTTAATACTTATGGTTCCCGAAGGGGAAATCATGAGGTTATGATGCGTGGAACATTTGCGAATATCCGTATCAGGAATAAAATTGCACCGGGTACAGAAGGCGGCTATACAACCTATTGGCCGACCGGAGAGGTAATGCCTATCTATGATGCTTGTATGAAATACAAGAAGCAGAACACAGGCTTAGTTGTACTGGCAGGTAAGGATTATGGAATGGGCTCCTCAAGAGACTGGGCCGCTAAGGGACCAAGCCTTCTCGGAATAAAGGCGGTTATTGCAGAAAGCTATGAAAGAATCCACAGATCAAATCTCGTTATGATGGGTGTATTGCCATTGCAGTTTATTGACGGGCAGTCAGCCGATAGTCTTGGATTAAATGGAGACGAAACCATAGATATAATAATGAAGGATAATATAGCACCCGGTGACCATGCCGATGTCATTGCCACGACTGCTAAAGGAGAAACGATTCACTTTAAGGCGGCTATACGTTTTGATTCATTGGTAGACATGGAATATTATAGACACGGAGGAATTCTGCAGATGGTTCTGAGGCAGAAGAGTGTACAGGATTAAATCTTAATTGTTGGTATATCTAATGTGCTTCATACGTATCCTTTATCAAGGACGCTTATGGAGAGCGTGTATATGGAGCTGGAGAAAAACGTATTTCAGAGGAATGGTACCCATGTTGAATTTCCGACTGTAGTATCCGAAAACGGATATGATAATACAGACATATGGAATAATATAATTCTGGACGATATTAACAGGATATTAAAGATGTATTCGGCATATGCCTTCTCCCCGTCTACCGATCTGGAAGGGGTATTGATGCCCGATACCTTAAATATCTCCTATGAAATAAAAAGAAATGATAACTGCTATCTTAGTATCCTGTATATTGCAGATTTTTACAGTCCCTATGCGGCATATCCAACACAACTGATATATACGACAAATATAGATTTGAAAAACAATATACGAATAAGGCTCTCGGATATGATTGAGGTTGACAATTCCCTTATAGATAATATTACTTCATGGGAAATAGTAAATAAGGACATCAACAGAGAGATTCGCCAAGCGATTATGGATTATATTATGGGCTTGGGAAATAATATATTATTAATGGGATTTGAATCGGCAGACATAATAAGCTCTGATAATTTCCTGGGAATATATAGCTATATGACATCGGATAGAATCGGAATAAGCATGTCTTTGCCAAATTATCTGGGTGGCCATGTAGAATTTGAATACCAGAGGCACTCTTGAAACAAGAGTGCCTCTGGTATCGTCAGTCTTTATGTCAAAACGGAGATAATAATCAACTATCAAGTATCTTCTTTAATTCATTCATAAATGTGTTAACATCTTTGAACTCACGATATACAGAAGCAAATCTGACATATGCAACAGGATCCAAATCCTTTAATTTATCCATTAGGATTTCGCCTATAACATGGCTTGGTATTTCCTTCTCCTCTCTATTGAAGATTATTGTTTCAACCTCATCAACCAACGCTGTAATCTGTTCAATGGATATAGGCCTTTTATGACAGGAGCGAAATACTCCGGCTTCGATTTTTGCTCGGTCATACTGCTCACGATTATTGTCCTTCTTAATTACAACAAGAGGGATGGACTCAATCTTTTCGTATGTAGTGAATCTTCGGTTGCAGTCGTCACACTGTCTTCTTCTTCGGATAGAGGTGTTATCATCGGCAGGTCTTGAATCAATAACTCTGGTATTGTCTTTGCTACAAAATGGACATTTCATAGTAAAAATCCTCCCAATTTATCTTAAACTCATACGTAATAAATATATACATAATATACTATAAATTGATTATATTTGAGTTTTATCATATGGTCAAGATAATATTTGGAAAAAGTCTTAATCGCATTTTCTAAGACATTTTTCCGTATCCACGTCTACTAGTATAATATCGATTCCGATCTGTTTAATATCACAGCTTTTGATAATATATTCATGGTCTCTTCCGAGGATACCAAATATTCTACATGGACCGGGGACTATGATATGGGTGATGCACCCGGTACATATATCGAATTCGATATCACATACATATCCCAATCTACGGCAATCCCTACAGTTGATTACTTCCTTTTCCCGTAATTCGAATAATCGCATATACAACCTCCCTTCCGATTAAGGCTGCAGTTTTTTATGATACTTAATACATTATATGCCCATATAATCATATAGTCCCGAAACACCATTACATTAATATATAACAAATTTATTGCATTAATTTACAAATATTGCTATAATTACCGTAGCAAATGATTCCTTCATTGTGAGAGAGGCAATGAAAGGAGCATATTAAATGTTCAGTAAGGCATACAGTGCGGTAATCAATGGGATTAACGGACTAATTGTTAGTGTTGAAGCAGATGTAAGCGACGGGCTTCCCTTATTTGATATGGTGGGACTGCTTAACTCTGAAGTCAAGGAGGCCAGAGAAAGAGTACGGATAGCATTAAAGAATTCAGGCTATAAGCTGCCACCCAAGCGGATTACCGTCAATCTGTCTCCTGCGGATATCAGAAAGGAAGGAACAGTATTTGATTTGCCTGTGGCTATCGCAATACTAACGGCTTTCGGTTATATTCTTGAAGAAAACATCAAAACAACACTGATTATAGGTGAATTGAGTCTGAACGGTAGAGTTCAAAAGGTAAACGGAGTCCTTCCCCTCGTATATGCCGCCAGACAGGCGGGTTTTTCAAGGTGTATAGTACCAAAGGATAATGCCCGGGAGGGAGCAGTGGTCAGCGGAATAATGACATATGGTGTAAGCAGCCTGAAGGAGGCTGTCGAGCTGCTTAATGATATTGACGGTAAGCAGCCGGATATAGTGGATGTTGCCAGACTGTTTAATGAACCTATATCCGAGCATGATGTGGATTTTTCCGAGGTTGCCGGACAATATACAGTGAAAAGAGCTATAGAGATAGCCGTATCGGGCATGCATAATATTCTGATGATCGGCCCTCCGGGCTCGGGGAAGACTATGCTGGCCAGAAGAATCCCTACAATTATGCCGGAGCTATCCTTTGAAGAAAGCATGGAGATATCTAAGATATATAGTATTGCCGGGTTATTGGATAACAGAGCACTTATAACAAGAAGACCGTTTCGATCTCCTCACCATAGCATAACCTGTACTGCCCTGGTAGGAGGCGGAATCATACCAAAGCCCGGTGAAATCAGTTTGGCACATCTTGGAGTCCTGTTCTTGGACGAGCTTCCCGAATTTAATAAAAATACTATAGAGGTACTGAGGCAACCCTTAGAGGAAAAGTCGGTTACAATATCCAGGCTTAATGCTACCATTCGTTATCCTGCCGGGTTCATGCTGGTAGCCTCTATGAACCCGTGCTCCTGTGGCTACTTTCCTGACCGAAATAAATGTAACTGCTCAATCCCCATGGTTAAGCGTTATCTTGGTAAGATATCCAAGCCTTTGCTCGACAGATTTGATATCTGTATAGAAGCAATGCAGATTGATTACAAAGAGCTGCAAAAAAAGAGTAAAAATGAGACCTCCAAAGTTATCAGAGAGCGGATATATAGGGCACGACAAATGCAGACTGAGCGTTATAGGAATCAGGATATATGGTTTAACAGCCAGTTAACACCGGGAAATATAAGAAAGTACTGCAAGCTGGAATCGAAGGAGCAAGCATTACTCGAACAGGCATTTACGAGGATGAATCTGTCGGTTAGGGCATATCATAGGATACTCATGGTGGCCCGTACCATTGCGGATTTGGATATGAGTGACAGGATAACCACTAAGCATATCAGTGAGGCGGTTTGCTATAGAAGTATTGACTGTAAGTACTGGGGAGAAATATAAAAATTAATAAGTGAGGGTAAGATGAATATTGATTATAATAATGATATATATAAATATTGGATAGGGAGCATACAATATCTAAAATATAATAAAATAAAAGCATTGATAGATTATTTTGGAGGCTTGGAAGAGGCGTATTCATCATCCTATCGTGCTATGGAGGTTATGGCAAAAGATTATGCAAAAGACGGGATAATATTTACCGAATGCGATTTGGAGAAGATTTCGGCAGCTAAGAACATTGATAATATTAAAAAGAAACTGGAATACCTTACGAATCATGGCATTAAGTTTATTACGATGCTGGATTCGCTTTATCCGGATAAGCTAAGACATATATATGATCCTCCGTTTCTTCTATATTATAAAGGAAATTATTTTTCTGAAAATAAGAAGGTATTATCCATAGTCGGGGCAAGGGAATGCTCTGTATATGGTAGGGAGACCGCGAAACACTTGGCATGTGAGGTGGCAAGAGAAGATATAATTATATTGAGCGGGCTTGCCAGAGGAATTGACTCTTATGCTCACATGGGAGCTTTGCATGCAGACGGTACTACCTATGGGATAATGGGCTGCGGTATAGATATATGTTATCCTGCTGAGAACATAAGCCTGTATATGGATATACAGATAAAAGGCGGAATCATATCGGAATACGGACCCGGTATAAAGCCCTTGGCTCACCATTTTCCCATGCGTAACAGGATTATAAGTGCTCTCAGCGACGGTATACTGGTTATAGAAGCCAGAGAAAAGAGCGGCTCGCTTATTACGGTGGATATGGGTCTGGACCAGGGAAAGAATATATATGCTGTTCCGGGAAGGATTACAGATAAGCTTAGCGGAGGCTGTAATAATCTTATCAAGATGGGTGCAAAAGTTGTCACCACTGCGCAGGATATATTGGAGGATTTTATTGATTATATGCCGTCAGAATTCGGTCAAAGAGTGTTTACGAACATACTTAATGATGATGAGAAGGCAATATATGAGCTAATTAGTGTTTCACCTAAGTATTTAGATGAACTTATAGAAACGACCGGGCTGGAAATGGGTAAGCTTATGGAGCATCTGTTAAGTTTAGAGTTAAAGAATTTAATATCTCAGCCCGTGAAGAATTACTATATGAAAAAAGGTTGATAAAAGAAAAAATATAATATATACTTGCAAGGCTTTTAAAAATAGTGTATGCTTGTTTAAGCTTTGGCACAGGAATTTAACATAGAAGAGGAGTTTGAATATGCCAAAATATCTTGTGATTGTAGAATCGCCGGCAAAAGCGAAAACCATAAAAAAGTTCTTAGGCACTAATTATGAGGTCCTGGCATCTAACGGTCATGTCAGAGACCTACCAAAAAGCCAGCTCGGTATAGATATTGAGAATGATTATGAGCCAAAATATATAACCATACGAGGGAAAGGAGAATTACTTGCCAAGCTTCGGAAAGAAGTAAAGAAAGCTGACAAAGTGTTTCTTGCTACCGACCCGGACCGAGAGGGAGAAGCTATATCCTGGCATCTGTCCCAAACCCTTAAACTGGATAATAATAAAGCAAATAGAATTGTATTTAATGAGATTACGAAAAATGCGATTAAATCATCTATCAAGGAAGCCAGGAAGCTGGATATGAATCTGATAGATGCTCAACAGGCAAGGCGGGTACTGGACCGTATGGTGGGATATTCCATAAGCCCCCTGTTATGGAGCAAGATTAAAAGGGGCTTAAGTGCGGGTAGAGTTCAGTCAGTAGCCCTTAGAATAATATGTGACAGAGAAGAAGAGATTAATTCCTTTATTCCGGAGGAATACTGGAACATCGAAGCCGAATTTACCTTAGATGGAAAGAAGAAACCTCTGGTAGCAAAATATATCGGTAAGAATAAGAGTAAGGAAGAGATTACTACTGAAGAAGAGGCAACCGCAATAGTTAATGATCTGGAGAATGCCAAATTTGTTATCAGGGAGATAAAGAGGGGAGAAAGAATAAGAAAATCTCCTCAACCCTTCACCACCAGTACTCTTCAACAGGAAGCGGCTAAGGCACTTAACTTTTCTACCAAGAAGACCATGCAGCTGGCACAGCAGCTATATGAGGGTATTAGTATAAAGGGGCATGGAAGTGTTGGTCTTATAACCTACCTGCGTACAGATTCCGTGCGTATCAGTGATGAGGCAGATAAGGCTGCCAAGGAATATATAGGCGATGTATACGGTAAGGAATATGTAGCTTCAGAAGTAAATCAGAATCGTAACGGTAAAAGAGTTCAGGACGCTCATGAGGCGATCCGTCCTACCAGTGTAAGTTTTCATCCGAGTGAGATAAAGGATTCATTATCCAGAGATCAGTATCGTCTGTATCAGCTTATATGGAAACGGTTTGTGGCCAGCAGGATGCAGCCGGCAAGATATGAAACGACTTCAATCAGAATAGAGGGTAATGGTCATTGGTTTGCCACCTCGGCGTCAAAGCTTTTATTCGAGGGCTTCTTAAGTGTGTATCAGCCCGAGGATGAAAAAGAGGAAATATTGGCAACCTATGAGACCTTGAACGAGGGAGATATACTTAAGCTAAGTGCTCTTAATAAGAGTCAGCATTTTACCCAGCCTCCCGCTCATTTTACAGAGGCGTCCTTGGTAAAGACCTTAGAAGAGCTTGGAATCGGAAGACCCAGTACCTATTCACCGACTATCAGTACAATAATAGCCAGAAGATATGTTATTAAGGAGAATAAGAATCTCTATACCACTGAGCTTGGAGAAGCAGTGAACGATATATTGGTGAAAGCGTTTCCAAGTATTGTGGATGTTAATTTTACAGCCAACATGGAGTCATTGTTAGACAGTGTTGAGGACGGAGTCGTTGCTTGGAAGACCATCGTAAAGAATTTTTACCCTGATCTTATGGAGGCGGTAAATAATGCCCATGAACAGCTTAACAAGATTCATATAGCCGATGAGGTCAGCGATGAAATATGTGAACTGTGTGGCAGGAACATGGTTATCAAATATGGTCCCCATGGTAAATTCCTGGGTTGTCCCGGCTTTCCGGACTGTAGAAATACCAAACCTTATCTTGAGAAAATAGGTGTCGAATGTCCGTCCTGTGGAGGAGACATAGTTATCAGAAAAACTAAGAAGGGAAGAAGATACTTCGGATGCAGCAATCATCCGGACTGCAGTTTCATGACCTGGCAGAAGCCTTCGAACCATAATTGTTCAAAATGTGGCAGTATATTGCTTGAGAAGGGAAATAAGCTGGTATGCAGCAGTGAAACCTGCGGTTATGTAACCACGGATACGGATACTAAAATTGACCAATAATTCTGTTAGTTTTGCATTATTTTGAATTTATCTTATTTATTAATAATACAAAATTGGATAAAAAAATTGAAAATAATCTAAAAATGTGCGTCAAAACATCAAAAAAGGTATTGTTTTTAAAAATAATATATGATAAAATGAAAAAGGTAATACAATTAGAAAAATTCTAATGTATTACCTTATTTAGTCGACATATTCAATCAAATCTATTAGGGTTAATAGGGTTAATATGGTGAAAAGTGGAGGAACTGATTAATGAGTGTACAATTGCTTGATAAAACCAGGAAGATAAACAATCTTCTTCATAACAACAATTCGCACAAGGTTGTATTCAATGACATCTGTGTTGTACTAAGTGATATACTAGAGTCCAATGTCTTGGTTATCAGTAAAAAAGGCAAGGTTTTAGGCATTAAGAACAGAGCGGATATAATCGAGATAAAAGAGTTGATTAAGGATGCGGTTGGAAGGTATATTGACACATTATTAAATGAAAGACTCCTTAATATATTATCAACAAAAGAGAATGTGAACCTTAGCACTCTTGGATTTGAATTTGAAGGACTAGATGACTACAAGGCTATAATAACACCGATTGATATAGCCGGAGAAAGATTAGGGACATTATTTATATACAGGGCAAGTCAGTCATACAATTTGGACGATATAATTTTAAGCGAATATGGCACAACGGTAGTCGGTCTTGAAATGATGCGTTCGGTCAATGAAGAGAATGCCGAAGAAAACCGCAAGATTCAGATAGTAAAATCCGCCATAAGTACCCTGTCATTTTCCGAGCTTGAGGCGATTCAGCATATATTTAATGAATTAAAAGGAAACGAAGGAATATTGGTGGCCAGTAGAATTGCCGACAGGGTGGGAATCACCCGATCAGTTATAGTAAATGCTTTACGAAAGTTTGAAAGCGCCGGTGTGATTGAATCCAGATCGTCGGGTATGAAGGGAACGTATATTAAAGTACTAAATGATGTTGTGTTCGATGAATTAAAGAACCTAGACAAATAAATATTATATTAGCACACAAAAGGATTTGTGGGAGGCTCCCATAAATCCTTTTTCAAAATTATATAAAATATACAAAAAAATGATGACAACAACCTACAATATGTGGTACTATTCTACTATATTATCAAATATATCTTGTGTTTTTCGATTTATTTATTATAATTATTATAGGGAGGAGTACATATGTTAGGATCTAATGCTTTCAATTATATAAATGTCCTTAAGAAAGCGGCAGATGCCAGCTGGAAGAGGAACGAAATACTCTCGAATAATATAGCAAATGTAGATACACCCGGGTATAAGAGGAAGGATGTTCAGTTTGAGTCCTATTTGATGGGGGCTCTTACCGGTGACGGTTCATTGGACAAGCGTGTTGCAAATCTACGCATGGATACCTTAAATGCCAGGGTTTATACGGATAATGCCAATCTGAGCTATCGCTTGGACGGCAATAATGTCGATATAGATACTGAAACGGCTAACTTAGCTGAAAACCAAATACGTTATTATGCGCTGATGGATTCTATGACGCAGGAATTTAATCGGCTTAAAATGGTGCTACAAAATACAAAATAACCTATAGTTCTAAATAGTTTTATTGAGAAACTTTAATAGGAGGAATGGTATGTCAGCATTTACGGGAATGAATATAAGTGCCAGCGGCATGACTGCCCAAAGGCTGCGAATGGATATTATTTCACAGAATATAGCCAATGTAAATACAACCCGGGATGAGAACGGAAGGCCATATCGTAGAAAAGCAGTGGTATTTTCAGAGAAGGATGCCACTCCGTTTCAAGAGGTGTTTATGAGGACGGCAGGGGTCATCGGCAACGGTGTTAAGGTAACCAGAATAATCGAGGACAATAAGCCTATGCGTAAGGTTTATGACCCGACTCATCCGGATGCTGATGACGATGGATATGTAACCTATCCAAATGTTAATATTGTCCAGGAAATGACGGACTTAATTGATGCAAGCAGATCCTACGAAGCCAATGTTACTGCCTTTAATGCCACAAAGAACATGGCCTTAAAGGGATTGGAAGTAGGTAAATAAGTAGCATAAGGTCTTAGGAGGAATGATAAGCCATGAATTTAACGAGTCTGGGCAATGTGGGCAATTTAGGTAAAATAAATGAACTTAGTAAGGGCTTGCAGTCTGCGGGTGGGGTTAAGGAGAACAGAAATGCGGCCTTTGAAACCTTATTTGATGCTGCAGCTAAGTTGATTGAGGATACAAATCGTTATACCAATGAAGCAGAGGAAGCCGAAGTTGCTTTTTCATTAGGTCTTATGGATAATACCCACGACCTGCAGATAGCACAGCAAAAGGCAAACCTGGCACTGCAATATACTATTGCGGTTCGTAACCATGTTTTAGATGCTTACAAGGAAATCATGAATCTCCAGTTTTAGAGTGTTTGACTAATTTTTAGATAAATCTTAGGAGTAGGTATAATGGCAGAGAGGCTGAAGCAAATTCCCAAACAGTTATTAGAATTTTGGAACAAGTACACAGCAAGACAAAAGACCATCCTTATAAGTGTGGTTAGTGTAATTATTATAGCTTTTGTAGTATTAATAGTTATTACAGGACGGGTTGAATACGGGGAACTGACCATCACTGAAACCACCAAGGAGGCTAGTGAAGTTGTCGAATTATTAGAGTCCGAAAATATAAAATATAAGCTTGGCTCAGACCGTTTAACAGTCTCTGTTGACTTAAAAAGATATTCGGATGCGGTATTGCTTCTTGCCAGTAACGACATGCCCTCCACAGGCATAACCTTGGATGAGTTGCTGAACAACAGTCTTAGTACGACTAACAGTGACCGCAATCTGAAATTAAATCTTTACATACAAAATCAACTAAGAAAATACATAAAGACCATGGAGGGTGTTGAGGAAGCAGAGGTCTATTACATACCGGTGGATAATACCAACTCTATACTTACGACACAGAAAGAAACCAGTGCAAGTGTGCTTCTTACCGTGAACGATGATTTCAGGAGAGATACGGCTGAGACCATTGCCGAGGTTGTAGCTTCGGTTATCGGTAATGATACTACGACTAACATAAAGGTGGCAGATCAGAACGGGAATCTGCTTTTTGGTGGTGCCCAGGATCTATATTCTGCAAACGCTACATCAAAGGAAGAATATAGAGAGATGCTACGCAACACCTTTATTAATAATATATATATGGGGCTAATTAAAAGCGGGTATGATGATGTAGTTATCATGCCTAATTTGTCGTTGGATTTTAAAGAAATCGATGAATTATTTATCGAATATTTACCTGTTGAAGGTCAGGATCAGGGTGTCTATAGCCATAGCTATACCTATAGCTCTGAAAATGCTGGAGCTTTTGGCGGCGGAGTACCCGGTACATCATCCAATGATGAGACCGATTATATGATCGAGGACAGTTCCAGTACCTCCGGTAGTGTAGATATTGAGGAATACGATTATCTGCCCAATGAGAGACGTACCAATATTAAATATGAGATTGGTGCTATCATACCTGAAGAATCCTCGGTTAGCATTCTGCTACGTAAGCTTAGAACAATCACCGAGGAGCAGCTGGAAAGAGACGGATTATTGGAGGAAATAAGCTTTGACGAATATGCAAGACTTAACAGTACAGAGACAAAACTGGAGGTAGATCCTGAGATTGTATCCATGGTATCACTGGCAACGGGTATAGATGAAGCAAATATACAGATTACTGCCTTCGAATTACCTGTGTTTGTACCTAAGGTGGTTGAAATCAGAGAATGGACAGATTATCTGCAGATTATACTGGCTGTATTGATTGTGGGATTATTATTATTTGTAGTGTTTAAGGGAATACGACCCGTTGATGTTACCGAGCTTGAACCGGAGCTGTCCGTTGAGCAGCTTCTGGCAACCACCAAGGAGAATCAGACTATGGAGGATATAGACTTTAGCGAGGTATCAGAGGTCCGTAAGATGATAGAGAAGTTTGTTGATGAGAAGCCTGATGCGGTGGCGCAGCTTCTTCGGAACTGGTTAAACGAGGATTGGGATTAAGGAGGGAAATCAGATGGCAAGAGTTAGTGGAGAAATAAGCGGAATTCAAAAAGCGGCAATATTACTGATTTCCTTAGGACCCGAACGCTCAGCCAATATATTTAAGCATTTGAAGGAGGACGAGATAGAGACCCTGACTTTGGAGATAGCCAACACACGCAGTGTCTCTCCGGCAACAAAGGATCAGGTATTAGACGAGTTCTATGAGATCTGTCTTGCACAGCAATATATTGCAGAGGGTGGAATTGCATATGCTAAGGAGCTTTTAGAGAAAGCTCTTGGTGTTGATAAGGCAAGGGATGTTATCGGAAAGCTTACTGCCTCACTTCAGGTACGGCCGTTTGAATTTGTCAGAAAGACGGATGCAACTCAGCTCCTGAACTTCATACAGGATGAGCATCCGCAGACCATAGCTCTGATCCTTTCATACTTATCCTCATCACAGGCCGCAACCATCATCTCCTCCCTGGCTCCGGATAAGCAGGCGGATGTTGCCAAGCGTATAGCAATGATGGACAGAACATCACCGGATGTAATTAAGGAGGTTGAAAAGGTGTTGGAGCGTAAGCTGGCTTCTTTAGTAAATCAGGACTATACCATTGTCGGTGGTGTGGATTCTATCGTAGATATTTTAAATACCGTAGACAGAGGAACAGAAAAGCATATTATGGAGACTCTGGAAATCGAAGAGCCCGAGCTTGCTGATGAAATCAGAAGAAAGATGTTCGTATTTGAGGATATTCTTAGTCTGGATGATAAGTCCATTCAGAGAGTGCTTAGAGAGGTTGATAACAACGAGCTGGCCATGGCTCTTAAGTCTGCTAATGAAGAAGTACAGAATGTCATATTCAATAATCTGTCTAAACGTCTTGCAACTATGATACGGGAGGATATGGAATATATGGGCCCTGTTCGCTTAAAGGATGTTGAAGAGGCACAGCAGAGGATTGTTAATATAATCAGAAAACTGGAGGATTCTTCTGAAATTATTATCTCCAGAGGCGGGGGTGACGAGATAATTGTCTAATGTTATAAAGTCATACACCATCCGTTATAAAGAGGATAATAAAATAACTATAGATTTTGCTGCGAAAGATGAAGAGCTGCAGGCCAAACGCTCAAGTCTTCTGGCACAAACACAGACCGAGGAAGGCTTTGAGGATGGACTCCAGGCATATGTAGTCGATCCCATAGTCACCGAGGAGGAGCAACAGAAGAAGGCCGAGTTAATAGTCGAGATGGCGAGAAAAGAGGCCGAGGCTATTCTTGAAGCGGCAAAGGACGAGGTTAAGAAGCTTAAGGAAGAAGCCATAGAAAACGCTGAGAAGCAAGGTTATGAAGAGGGTTTAAGAAGAGGAGAGCAGGAAATACAGCAACTTAAAAGCAGTCTTATTGAGCAGAAGGAACTGCAAAAGCAAGAGTATCAGGAAATAATAGAGGGAATACAAGGTCAGGTAACCGAGCTTATAATTTCCTTGATTACTAAATTAACCGGTATTTTTGTCGAGGATAAGGCTGATATCATTCTATATTTGGTGGAAAAGGCATTGGCTGACGATGACAGTAAGGATTCTTATACATTACGGGTAAGTAGTGATGATAAGGATATCATTTTTTCTAAGAAAGAGTATATTGAGGGTATTATAGGAAGGGAAATACAGATTACCGTAGATCCTCAGCTTGGTAAAAATCAATGCCTGATAGAGACTGAAAACAAAATAATTGACTGCAGTATGGATGTTCAGCTAAATAACTTAATAACAGACTTAAAGCTACTTTCAAGTGTTTAGATTTTACCTAATGATGACGATATACATGATGAGCATAATTTGCTTATCAATCGAGTGTTTCATAGAAAGCAGGAGTTTATGAATGTCGTAAATTTTGATAAGTACAGACAGCTTTTGGATAAGAATTATCATAAGGAATTTGGTAAAGTAATAAAAATGGTAGGTCTTACCCTGGAGGCAACGGGACCCAACTCCAATCTTAATGATGTTTGTTATATAACTAATGAGAATAATGAAAGAAAATTGGCTGAGGTTGTGGGGTTTAGAGATAACAGGATTCTTCTCATGCCCTATGACGATATGACCGGTGTTGGAATCGGAAGTATAGTTGAGAACACCGGAGGGTCATTTCGTGTTCCTGTAGGAGAAGAGCTTCTTGGAAGAACGCTGGACGGACTTGGGAATCCCATTGACGGCTCCGACATTGAATGTACTACTTTTTATGAGGCAGAAGCGGCTCCTCCCGACCCGCTAAAGCGTAAACTAATCGAGGATGTTCTTCCTTTAGGAGTAAAAGCCGTAGACAGCATGCTAACGGTAGGTAAAGGCCAGAGAATCGGAATATTTGCCGGCAGTGGCGTAGGGAAAAGCACATTGCTGGGTATGTTTGCAAGAAATACCAAGGCCGATATTAATGTTATAGCACTTATCGGAGAACGAGGCAGAGAAGTTCGGGAATTTATCGAAAGAGATTTAGGTGAAGAGGGATTAAAGCGTTCCGTGGTTGTTGTGGCAACCTCGGATAAACCTGCTTTAATACGTAAAAAGGCAGCAAAAACTGCCACGGCAATCGCAGAGTATTTTAGGGACCAAGGAAAGGACGTTCTTCTGATGATGGACTCGTTGACCAGGTTTTCCATGGCACAGCGGGAGATAGGATTAGCATCGGGAGAGCCACCGGTGTCCAGAGGATATACTCCGAGTGTATATACCGAGATGCCTAAGCTTCTGGAAAGGGCGGGTAATTCAGATAGAGGCTCGATAACCGGACTCTATACGGTATTAGTCGACGGTGATGACTTTAACGAACCGATTTCAGATACGGCAAGAAGTATTTTAGACGGTCATATAATGCTTTCAAGAAAGCTTGCGAATAGGAATCACTACCCTGCTATAGATGTACTGCAGAGTATTTCCCGAGTAATGAGTCAGATTATAACTCCTGAGCATAAGGAAGCTGCCGGAAGGTTAAAAAATATATTGGCGACTTATCAGGAAGCCGAGGACCTAATAAATATTGGAGCATATAAAAGCGGCTCTAATCCGAACATTGATTATGCAATCTCCAAGATTCAGCAGGTGAATGAATTTCTTACTCAGGAAGTTGAGGATAAGATTACATTTGAGCAGGAGATTGCCATGTTAAAGGAGATTTTTGAAGAATAATGAAGAAATTTCGCTATAGCATGGAAAGTATTCTTAATATAAAGCTTAAGCTTGAGGATCAAGCGAAGCTTGCATATGCCAACGCCAGGAGCCGCCTTATTGCGGAGGAGGAAAAGCTTGAAGCTATGAAGCGAAAAAAGGCTTCCTATGAACAGCAGCAGCGTTCGCAAAGCAATAATAAGCTTAATATTATGAAAATGAAGCAGTTATCGGAAGCTATAGAAATTATGAAAATGAATATCAAGCAACAGGTCGTAGTTGTAAAAACGGCTGAACAGCGTTTGGAGATTGCAAGAATCCGTCTTAATGAAGCTATGATTGAGAGAAAGACGCATGAGAGACTGAAGGAAAATGCATGGCATGAATATTTGATGGATGTCACAGCCGAGGAGCAAAAAGATATTGATGAGCTTAACAGCTTTAAACATAACGGCCTTCTGTTGCATGAGGAGGATAGATAATGGCAAGGAGAGACAAGGCTGATAGGGCAGAAAAAGAAGGCGGTAAGCTGTTAACGGTCTTGATTGCCTTATTGATAGTATTCATATGGTTCGCCATATTCGGACTACTGATTAAATTTGACGTAGGAGGCTTTGGCTCCGATATATTACGCCCTATAATTAAGGATATTCCCCTAATCAATAAGCTGCTTCCTGATATATCCGAAGAGCAACTGGCTATCGAAAAGGACTATGCCTATAGCTCCTTAGCCGAAGCAGTGGCAAAGATTAAAGAGCTGGAAGCCACAATCAAAGAGATGGAGATTAAGAATAACGAAGAAGATGAGAAGTGGGCAGATTTACAGGCGGAACTGAACAGACTTAAAATATTTGAAGAACAGCAAAGTGAATATGAGGAGAAGCAAAAGGAATTTGACAAGAAGGTAGTATTCGCAGAGGCTGCTCCAAGTATAGAGGAGTACAAGAAATTTTACGAGAGCATCAATCCTGCCAATGCAGAAGAGATTTACAGACAGGTAGTTGAGCAGCTACAGTATTCCGGAGCAATACAGGAAAAGGCTAATATTTATAAGAGCATGGATCCCGAAGCCGCAGCCAGAATACTTGAAACAATGACTGCCGATGTGGAAGCGGTGGCAAAGATTCTGTTAGCCATGAAACCAAAGGAAAGTGCGGCAATACTGGCTGAGATGGACCATGTTCTGGCGGCGAAAATAACAAAGAAGATGCTTGATATGGATGAAGAGCGATTGTCGCAGACCACACCATAGTATGTATCCCGGTCACATCAGGGAGTAATTATATATCCCTGTTGAGATAAATATCAGGAAGCCATATTATTATGGCGACCACATAGAAAGGAGGGATGAGAGAGGATGATGATGCAAAGCATACCTGTGCAAGCTTCCGGTATGGTTAACGGAGCCATGGGTTTTGCTGATATTGTCAGAAGGTCCGGAGAGAGTAAGTTTGAATTATTCCTTGACAACAGAATAAAGACGGAGACAAAGATTTCCGATAAAGCTAAAGCCGTCAATGTGGGCAAGGCGGACAGAACTGACAATACAAGCCCGGAAAAATCCAACCAGATTAAGGATGCTGTTAAGGGTATTGTCAATACGGCTGTAGAGTCTGACAAAGGCTTGGAAAGCACAGTTAATGTTGATAATCAGCCTGTTGACGGACAGGAAGCTCCGGACCTAATGACATCGGATATAATGGAGCAGATTCTGGCAATGCTTGGTCAAATCAAAGACATTATAATGGAAAAGCTGGATTTGACTCCGGAAGAGCTGGATCAGATGATGACAGACTTGGGACTTGAGTTGACTGACCTGGTTGACCCACAGGCAATTATGAAGCTTGTGTTGGTCAAGTACAATTCTACTGACCCTATGGCAATTGTTTTTGATGAACAGCTTACCAATACCTTCAAGGATTTACTCACGGCTGTGAATGACATTCGAAAGGAAGCTAACCTTAAGCTTACTGATGAGGAGATTGAACTGCTTCTGGAGCAGAATACGGACACCTTTGATAATGAGATATCAGTAGATGATATGGAAGCCGAGACCTTACAGTCAATGACAGGTTCAAAGCAGGACAAGGATGAATCTGAAGAAGTAAAGAACAGCACCATTTCACGCCAATCAGTATCAGAAGACAGTGAAATCAGCAACCAAAATCATGTAGCAGCATCGAAGAACGTCAGCAAAGAGCGTAAGGAAGGTTCTGATAAGACGGACGGATACGAAGCGTTCCTTGATAAGCTGAGTGCGAATTATGATAAACACATAATTGAATTTAGCAATGATACCGTCAGGCTATATGAAATCAGGGATATAGCACAACAGATTATCGAGCAAATACGAGTTATTATCAGTCCCGAACAGACATCCATGGAGCTTCAGTTATATCCTGAGCATCTTGGCAAAGTGAATCTTACCGTTAGTTCCAGAGAAGGTGTGATGACTGCACATTTTGTGGTACAGAACGAGATTGCCAAGGAAGCGGTAGAAGGACAGCTGATTACACTTAAGGAAACACTTGCACAACAGGGAATCAAGGTAGAAACCATCGAAGTTACGGTAGCCAGCTATACATTTGATCAAAGTCCGTACGATGAGGCCGAACAAAGCACGCAAAGCAAGCAAGGCACAAGGCATAAGATTACCTTCGAAGAAGCTGTAGCCATGAGTGAGGACCCCATAGAGGAGACTGATACTAAGGATCCTTCAGGCAACATAGGTTATACCATTGACTACACAGCTTAGTAAAGTAATAAAAAAGGAGGAAGGCCATGAGCGAATTAATTCAATCAGTAAAAAATGGCGTAATCGATCAAGTTAACAAAGCGGCTACAACCGAGAAAAAGGTAAACAACGAACTGGGTAAAGACGCATTTATGCAGCTACTGGTTACGCAGATGAAGTATCAGGATCCGCTTAACCCCAATACGGACACCGAGTTCATTGCTCAACTGGCGACCTTTTCACAATTGGAGCAGATGCAGAATCTTGGGGCAATGACTTCTAATTCACAGGCATTAAGTCTGGTCGGAAAGAATGTTATTGTAAGAACAAAGAGTGAGACAGGAGCCATCACGGAAATCGGTGGAAAAGTGGATTTTGTAAACATGAGTAACGGTAAAGCACGTATTTCCATAAACGGAAATCTTTATTCGGTGGATGATCTTGACAGCGTAATAGATGATATCTACATTCTGGAGAAGGGACGTCCCCGTGTGGTCAAAAAGGTTGAATTGGAATACGATGCTGAGAATCCGGAGGATTTAAGCTTCGATGTACATCTGGGTGAAGGAGATTCTATGGCGGATGATGTGGCAGTATTGATAGACCAAACCTTACTCGATTCTTCGGTAATAACTCTGAAGGATAATAAGGTCACCATATCAAAATCCGTGTTTGAGAATGCACCAAACGGTACTTACAAGATAACGGTAATATTCAATGATGTTCTTTTCACAACATCAAAGGATATGGTAAGTGTTACGGTTAAGAACTATGTAGAACAACCCAATGAACCTGATGTACCGGAGGAGCCCGAGGATATTGAGGAAACTGATGATAATGAGGACCTCGGGGATGACAACAATTAACAAGCGGTAGATGGAGGTTATTATGAATAACATGCCTATTAACAAAATACCTTCCCAGCTGCCCGTTGCTAACAGAATTAACAGTAATACTATAGCAAAACCGTTAGCAGGGATACCCTTTCATGAGATACTGAAAGAAAAACAGGCCGGAGCATCTGAACTGAAATTCTCAAAGCATGCCAATGAAAGGCTTGCAAGCAGAAACATAGATCTGACAGATGATCAGTACAGACGGCTGGAAACAGGAGCAAAGAGAGCTTATGAGAAGGGAATTAAAGAATCGCTGGTAATGGTAGACAACCTTGCATTTATCGTTAATATTAAGAACAACACTGTTATAACAGCGGTAAATGAAGGTGAAGAGAAAATTTTCACTAATATTGACGGTGCAGTAATCATATAATGCCGGACCTTTCGGAGGCTTTAGTATCCATGACTGACAGATTGGATACATATGGTTACAAAGCATACTTAGGAGGTCATTAATTATGATGAGATCATTGTTTTCTGGTGTTTCCGGATTAAAGGTTCACCAGACAAGAATGGACGTTATCGGTAATAACATTTCTAATGTTAATACCATAGGTTTTAAAGCAAGCACAGTAACTTTTTCTGATGTGTTTTATCAGACGACTCAAAGTGCATCAGGACCCAATGCTGCAACAGGTACCACCGGTCGTAATGCTATGCAGATCGGTCTCGGATCAAATGTTGCATCCATTACCTCGACAATAGGAACCACCGGTGCTTCTCAAAGAACCGATAATCCCTTCGATGTTATGATAGAGGGAGAAGGGTTTTTTATAGTAAACTACGGCGGAACCAATTATTTTACTAAAGCAGGGTCTTTTGGAATAGATGCATACGGAACTCTATGTACGGCTGCGGGAGCTTCGGTTATGGGATGGCAGGTAGACCCAATGGATCCTACTAAGACCGTGGCAGACATAGTGTCACCACTGAACATCATGTCTCCGGAGAATATGTACGCACATCCCGAGGCTACGACAGCGGCATATATATCCGGTAATATTGACAGCAAAGACACTCAAATTGCCTATAACGCAACAGGAAAAATGGTTAACCTGAGCTTCTATGATAATATGGGACACAGCTATAAGGCAGACATAAGGGTAAGGCAGACTGCCGATGAAGGCACAAATGTTTACGCTGTGGATATATTAGACATTAAGGATGAGAAGGGAAAATCCATATTTGTTATTGAAGAAGTGGATGAGGACGGCAATGTAACATATGATGCTTCCGGTATTACCCGTATCAACTTCGGTGAAGCTACATATAATGCCACAGTAGATCAGACCACCGGTGCCGTTACCCTCACAGCTACGGAGAGTGTTCTTCTGACATTTAATGGTTCTAACGGAGCCTTCGTAAGCATAGGTGACGGAGATGCCGATTCCTCTAACGAAAGCGTAGAACTTACAATAATAGCCGATGCGGGAGGCGACAATCCGTTTAGGCCTATAGATATCAATTTCTCCAAGGTTACCATGTATTCCAACAGCGGTAATTCCACACTGGAAGCAAATAAAGGCAGCCTTGATGGAATCGGAGCCGGTAAGCAGGTAGGCTATATGACGGGAATAAGTATTGATGCTTCAGGTAAAATATACGGCAAATACGACAACGGTGACAGCAGGCTACTGGGCCAGATAGCCGTTGCGACCTTCTCCAATCCTGCGGGTTTGGAAGCTATCGGTAACAGCATGTATGCAGCTACTCAGAACTCCGGAGATTTTGACGGAATAGGTCAGGATCCCACACAGGGCGGAGGTAGTCTGACAACCGGTGTTTTGGAGATGTCGAACGTGGATTTATCGGCACAGTTTACCGATATGATTACTACACAGAGAGGCTTCCAGGCAAACTCCAGAATAATTACAACATCAGATTCTCTTTTAGAGGAATTGATAAATCTTAAGAGATAATTCTCTATAGTAATGTATTTATGGGTGGCAGTTATGCTGCCACCCATTCTCTAAATCCTGCTACGAATACTATGGAGTGCCTAAATGATTGGAGGGATTAATGGTGATTGAGGTAACAAGACTAAATAATACAAAGCTTACCATAAATGCAGAACTTATTGAAAGAGTTGAAGAGCTGCCGGATACTGTTATAAAATTAACCACAGGTAACAAGATAATCGTAAAAGAAAGTAGACAAGAGGTAAAAAATTTAGTAATATTATACAAAAAAGAGATATTATGCAGAGATTTGTAGAATGCTTTATACATAAATTGTAGAAAATACATAAGGATGGAAGGTGGCTGTTTTGGATTTTGCGTCCATTTTAGGATTGGTGTTGTGTGCAATTGTTGTTATATACGGAATTGTCTTCGGGCAACATATTTCCGTTTTGGGAGATTTCTTTGATGTCTCGTCGATTTTAATTACATTTGGTGGCGCTTTATGTTGCGTACTTATTATGTCACCGAGTATTAAAGGATTTATGAATTATCTTAAAAGCTTTACACTTATTTTAAAGGTTCAGCCAACTAATGAAGAAGAAACTATTAAGCAGATTATCTCCTTATCAAATATTGCCAGAAAGGAAGGTCTTCTGGCTCTTGAGGAGGCTGCGAACAATATAGATGATGAATTCCTGAAAAAGGGAGTATTATTAATCGTAGACGGAACAGATCCCGAACTGGTTAGGAGTATCTTGGAGACAGAGTTGAATTGTATAGAGGACAGGCATGCTAACGTGGTCGGATTCTGGGAGTCGCTTGCGGCTATGGGTCCTGCATGGGGTATGATAGGTACCCTTATAGGACTGATTAATATGCTGCAAAAAATGGATGATCCGAAAACAATCGGACCTGCAATGGCTGTTGCATTGATAACTACGTTCTACGGTGCGGTTTTGGCTAACTGGATATGTATACCGATAGCAACAAAGCTAAAATCTAAAAATTCCAGTGAAGTTATGGTTAAGGAGTTAATGGTAGAAGGTCTGCTTTCTATACAGGCAGGTGAGAATCCAAGAGTAATAGAGGAGAAACTAAAATCCTTCTTGTCACCGGCACGTAGGGAGGCATTCAGGGAAGAAAGCGGTGAAGATATTGGCTAGAAAGAAAAGGGAAGAAGCACCTTCGGGAGGTAATGCTCCTTGGTTGAATACCTTTGCAGACTTAATGAATCTGTTGCTCTGCTTTTTTGTTATGCTCTTTGCTATGTCTGAGGTGGATGCCGAAAAATTCCAGCATATTGCCATATCTTTGTCCAATTCCATAGGTATATTTGACGGAGGAGGGAAGGCATTCGGTGATGGACCGTTGATATCATCCGGTATGTCTCAGCTTAATGAATTGGACAAATACACAACAAGCATGGGAAAGCAGGGTCATGAAACCAAGATAGAAAACGAGGGTGATTATGATCCCACGACCAAGGAGAATACAGAGGATGCTGATTTTGAGGGCAGTCTTAGCGAAGCTTTAGAATTGATGAAGGAAAAGATGCAAGAGGTATCTGACGATATGTACAGTACCGTAGAAGAACTTACACAGGAATATAGTCTGGGAGATTATGTAGAGCTTAGCATTGACCCTGAATTCAGATATGTTCAGCTAACCATGAAGGGTTCGATTCTGTTTGATTCAGGAAAAGCGAATATAAAATCTGAAGCCAGACCGATTCTTTCTAAGATTGGTGATATTCTAACCAATTTTGACGGATACATTATTGAGATTATCGGGCACACAGATGACAGACCAATGACAAGCCCAACCTTTAAGGATAATAACTGGTTGTCTTCCGCAAGAGCGTTAAATGCTGCCGAATTTCTAATAGAAAACAACAATCTTGATCCTCGGAATCTTAAGTATTCCGGAAGAGGGGAGTATGAGCCGATTGCCGACAATACTACCTCAGAGGGAAGAGCCAAGAACAGAAGAATCGAAATCAGGATTTTCAATGAGTATAGTGGAAGATAATTGATTTAAAATAAAGCCAAAAAGGGGAGACCTAAAATGAGAAAAAATATTTTAACAGTAATCATACTTGCTATGTGCTTGATAAACATCGTTCTTTCTGCTGTCCTAATATTCGTTATGGTACCGCCTGCAAACAAATCCATGAAGCTGATTGATAAAGTTGCACAGATTATAGACCTGGAGTTGGAATCTCCTGATAATGCCATAGCTAATCTTGCGGTATCGGATATTGGCACATATTTGGTTGAGGAGAGATTGACCTGTAGACTGGCAAAGAGCGATGATGAAGATCACTATGCCGTTCTATATCTATCCTTATCCTTAAATAAAACCCATGAGGATTACCCCTTATTGGAGCCATATGTTTCACAGTACGAGAATGATATGAAAGAGATTGTTACTGATGAATTCGCCAAATATACCATAGATGAAGTCATGGTTATGAAGGACAGAATCAAGGATCAGGTTTTAACCCGTATACAGGAGCTTTTTCAGTCTGACTTTATCATAAATGTTTCATTCGGTAATATATTATATGATTAAGAAAATTGATGATTTTATATTAATTTTGTGTTATTATGGGTGTAGAATGCTAGGAGGTATTGACGATGAGCGATGTCTTATCCCAAAATGAGATAGATAATCTGCTGGCGGCAATAAGTAGCGGAGAACTTGACGCCGACGAATTTAAGCAGACAAACGAGAAGCATGTCAAGAACTATGATTTTGCGAGACCGTCCAAGTTTTCGAAAGAACACCTACGGACACTTAATATAATATTCGAGCATTATGGAAGACTTTTATCCACCAATCTTCCGGCTTATTTGCGTAAAAATGTTCAGGTCGAGGTAATAAATTCAGAAGCCGTTACATATTCGGAGTTTACTAATGCCTTATCGAATCCTGTATTATTAGGCATTATAGACTTTGCTCCGTTAGACGGTAGTATAATAATCGAACTGGCGGATAATCTTGGATACGCCATGGTAGACAGAATGCTTGGCGGCGGCGGATATCCGTTAGAAAAAATCAGAGATTTTTCCGAAATTGAGCTTACTATAATTGAGCGTATATTTAATATATGTACTAATCTGCTTCGTGAACCATGGCAAAATGTTATTGAGTTGGAACCCAGACTCATGCGTATAGAAACCAATTCACAATTTGCACAGATAATATCACCCAGCGAGATGATTTCCATAGTAACCATGAATATTAAAATAGGTAACATCGAGGGAATGATGAATGTCTGTTTGCCGTATATATGTCTGGAGCAGGTTATTGATAAACTTAATACCAAATACTGGTATTCAACTATGCAGTTAAGAGATGATAAGTCCTATCAGGACGTCATAGAAATAGCAATTGCGAAGGCAAAAGTACCCATTAGGGCTGTACTAGGGAAAAGCACAATTTCCATCAATGACTTTGTGAATATGCAGCGGGGAGATATCATTAAGCTTAATTCTAAGGTTAATGACGAACTAACCGTATATGTTGGAAATTTACATAAATTCACCGCACTTCCGGGATCTTCTACAGGTTCCTATGCGATTAAGATTTCGTCAATTATAAGAGGAGAGGAGTAACAGGTATGGATGGAATGTTATCCCAAGAAGAGATAAATGCTCTGCTAAACGGTTTGGGCTCGGATGATAGCGACACAGATAACATAGAGCATTTGACAGATGCAGAAAAGGATGCAATAGGTGAGATATCTAATATCAGTATGGGAACAGCCGCAACAACTCTGTTTTCCTTAGTTAATCAAAGAGTCGTAATAACAACTCCGGTTGTTGAATATGCGACTTGGAAGGACATCGTAAACAGTTATGACAGACCCTGTGTATTTATTCAGATTTATTATGCGGAGGGCTTAGACGGTAACAATATATTGATTTTGAAGGAAAATGATGTCAAGGTTATAACTGACTTGATGATGGGTGGTGACGGGACCAATATAGATACTCCATTGTCAGACCTTCACTTAAGTGCTATAGGTGAGGCGATGAATCAGATGATGGGATCAGCGGCTACCTCAGTTTCCTCTATGTTAGAGAAGAAGGTAAACATAACACCTCCCACCGCCACCATAGTTGATTTGGATGAATCAGTCAGTGGTGAAGATATAGCCGACTTTCTTAAAGGTTCATTCGTTAAGGTATCCTTCAATATGGTTATAGGTGACCTGGTGGACAGCGTATTGATGCAGCTATATCCTTTCGATTTCGCCAAGAACCTATACAGAGAATTTATGGCTGCCAATTCCATGGAGAGTGAGATACCGCCAACACCGCAAAAACCTAAGCCTAAGGAGAAGCCTAAGGCTGAACAGACACAGGAAGTGTATGAACAGCAGGCTACACCGACAGGTAATATACCATATAATATTCCGGCCGGAATGCAGGGCGCAGCACCGCAAATGAATCAGCAGTATCCTTACATGCCACCAGCTCAGGATGTGAATGTACAACCTGTTCAGTTTGCTCCATTTTCGCAACCGGGACAGCAGATGGTACCGCCTGAGAATATAGATTTATTGATGGATGTGCCGCTGGAGGTTACGGTAGAGTTGGGAAGGACAAGCAAATCCATAAAGGAAATACTGGAATTTGCTCCCGGCACTATTGTTGAATTGAACAGATTGGCCGGAGAACCGATAGATGTTCTAGTCAACGGCAAATTCGTTGCCAAGGGTGAAGTAGTGGTTATGGAAGAGGCATTTGGTATCAGAGTTACTGAAATCACAAAGCATAGGCAGTAAAATAATACATTAGATAGGAGAGTTAAGATGGCGAAAAGTATTTTAATTTGTGATGATGCAGCATTTATGAGGATGATGATTAAGGATATCTTAGTCAAGAATGGATATAGCATTGCAGGGGAAGCGGAAAACGGATTAAAGGCTATAGATAAATATACCGAAACCAAGCCGGATTTGGTTATGATGGATATAACCATGCCGGAAATGGATGGTATTCAGGCATTAAAGAAGATAAAAGCACTCGATCCTTCTGCCAATGTTATAATGTGTTCGGCTATGGGACAGCAGGCTATGGTTATCGAGTCCATTCAATCAGGAGCTAAGGATTTTATAGTAAAGCCATTCCAAGCTGACAGAGTTCTGGAGGCTGTAAAGAAAGCTGTGGGTTAACAAGGATGTTAATGAAGGATTTGATTATTTTAAGCGGAGATTCCAATCAGGATTTAGTAGATAAGGTAAATAAGGCTACTAATGAATCATACACAAAGGAATTTACAACATCTGATAGTGTATTACAGCTTCTTGGCTTGTGTCTATTATTAATAATAATTTTGATTGCTGCCTATTATACCACTAAATTTGTAGGAAGATATAAACTGGGTCAATTAAGAAACAGTAATATTCAGGTAATAGAGGCTTACAGAATAAGCCCAAACAAGATAATACAAATAGTTAAAATAGCGAATAAATACTTAGTTCTTGGCATTGGGAAAGATAATATCTCATATATAACAGAGCTTGATGAAAGCGAGGTTATAACTCATGAGAACAGTGAGGTTGAGAAGCAATCCTTCCGTCAGATTTTTGAAAGAATTAAAGGAAAGAAAGAGTAAGGGTTGGTATCCATGATTGCATCGGAAATAAAACGGATTGGAATAAGAATGGCAATAGCCGTTCTATTGCTGGTAATAGGATTGGTGCTCTTATCCAATGTAAGAACGGTATCGGCTGCTAATATCGAGGATACCATCACAACTGATGACAGGACAAATAATATTAGCGGAAGCTTAGGGCCACTCGAGTTCAGACTGAGTACCGATGAGGACGAGGAAAGCCTATCGGCAACACTACAGATTCTTCTGGTTCTTACGGTAATAACTCTGGCACCGTCAATTTTGATAATGCTGACTTCATTTACAAGAATTATTATTGTATTGCATTTTGTAAGGTCGGCGCTAGGGACACAATCCACACCGCCAAATCAGGTACTCATTGGCTTAGCATTATTCCTGACTTTTTTTATTATGTCGCCGGTGTTAACCCAGGTAAATGCTAATGCCGTTCAACCGTTATCCAGAGGTGAAATATCTCAGGAAGAAGCTTTTGATGCCGGTGTTGCTCCGATTAGGACATTTATGCTTGAGCAGGCCAATGTGAAGGACCTAAGATTATTTATGGATATAGCAGGTATTACAACTGTCGAGACCGTGGATGAAATTCCCATTACCGTTGTAATTCCTTCTTTCATTATCAGCGAGCTTCGTAAGGCATTTATAATTGGTTTCTTAATATATATTCCTTTTATAGTAATTGATATGGTAGTGGCATCCACCCTAATGTCAATGGGTATGATGATGCTGCCTCCCACAATGATTTCCATGCCCTTCAAGATTTTGCTATTCATTGTTGCAGATGGCTGGAATCTGATTATTGGGGAACTTGTACAGACGTTTTATTAGCCAAGTAAGATAAGGAGATAGACTGTGAGTGAGAATATCATAATTGATATCGCCAGAGAGGCCATATTTCTGATAATTAAAGTGGCAGCTCCAATATTGATAGTATCCTTAACCGTAGGTCTTATTGTCAGCATTTTGCAGACGGTAACTTCAATTCAGGAACAAACCCTCACATTTGTTCCGAAGCTGATTGCAATTTTGCTGGTTATTATGCTATTTGGCAATTGGATGCTTACCTCTGTTAGGGAATTTATGATAGAACTTATTTCAAATTTTAATTATTATATTAATGCGTTATGACTTTTAGATTAGATGATTTTGAATTATTCTTTTTAATACTTGTGAGGATGAGTGGTTTTATATACACAGCACCCCTGTTTTCTTTACGAACCGTACCGATGAGGGTTAAAGCGGGTCTCTCAATATTTTTGGCTATTATTTTATTTTATACTGTTCCCTTATCTCCAACCGAATACACAGGGGTTATCGGATTTGCGATTTTGGTAATTACGGAAGCTATCGCAGGCGCTCTAATGGGCCTGTTTTCAAATATAGCCTATCATATACTTGCTTTTGCCGGACAGATAATAGATATGGAAATCGGGTTCTCAATGATAAATCAATTGGATCCGGTCACCAGAATACAGTCCACAATCACGGCAAATTTATATGGTTATCTGATTCTGTTAATGATGGTAATAACCAATCTACACCATTATTTTATAAGGGCAGTTGTTGATTCATATCAGGTTATAGGTTTAGGCAAGGCAGTATTTCCACCCAATATGTATCGTCTGATGCTGCGTTTTGTTATAGATTATTTTATTATAGCAATGCGTATAGTTCTACCCATATTTGCAGCCATATTAGTAGTTAATACGATTCTGGGTATTCTTGCAAAGGTAGCACCACAGATGAATATGTTTGTCATTGGCTTGCAGCTGAAGATATTGGTAGGACTTATTGTCTTGTATTTGATTATCGGACATGCCACATCGGTTGCAGACTACATATTTAATAAGATGATGGAGCTCATGCGGGCAATTATTGAGATTATGCGAGGATAAGCATGATAATGCAAAGGAATAGGTGAATAAATATTGATACATAAATCCCATTATCTACTATCCTATCATCTACAGTTCTTTGCCGAAGGTGCTGAAAAGACTGAACAGCCTACAGCAAAGAAGCTGGCGGATGCCAGAAGGGAAGGGCAGGTAGCGAGAAGTAAGGAGCTAACGACCTCCACAGAGCTGGTAGCGTTGTTTTTGACTCTCAAGATATTTATAGGCTATATCGTAAGCAGATTTCTAGAAACGTTCATCGGCAATTATCAAAGTATCGGTAAAATGTTGGATGGCGATTTTACGCTTGTTATGGCCGAGGGATTGTTAAGGGTTTCCATTATAAGGATTATGGTCATATGCCTTCCCATATATATGATAGCAGTAGTTACATCCTTTGTTGTGGTTCTTTATCAGGTAAAATGGAAGCTGTCCATAAAACCATTAAAGCCAAAATTCAACAAGCTAAACCCAGTCAGTGGCTTTAAGAAAATATTTTCAAAGGATAAGATTTTCACCCTATTTATAGAGATTGTAAAGATAATTGTAATTGGCTATATAGCTTATGACACCCTAAGAGACGAATGGAATACTCTGATAATTTTGTATGATATATCATTATTTCAGGCTGTTGCACTAATCGGAGATATTGTAATAGATTTAGGACTTAAGATAAGTATTATCTTTTTAATAGTTGGAATAGCAGATTATTTTTATCAGAAGTTCAAATTCAAAAAAGACATGAGGATGACAAAGCAAGAAGTTAAGGATGAATTCAAGCAGACAGAAGGAGATCCCTTAATCAAGAGAAGGATTCGTTCTAAGATGATGGAGGTATCCCAAAGAAGGATGATGCAGCAGCTTCCGCAGGCAGACGTGGTAATAACCAACCCGACTCATCTGGCAGCTGCAATAAAGTACGACAGGGAGACCTCGGATGCACCGGTACTTTTAGCTAAAGGTGCTGACTATCTTGCACTAAAAATTAAGGAAGTAGCAAAAGAACATCAGATTGAAATCGTTGAAAACAAACCCTTAGCAAGGATGCTTTATTATAATGTAGAGGTCGGTGAGGAGATACCGGCTGAGCTGTACCAGATGACAGCAGAGGTTCTGGCGTATGTATATAAGCTTAAGGGGAAGATATAGAATAAGAAACATGGTATACAATATACTCGGAAAGGCATGGGAAGCTTGGCATGAAAAGAAATGATATAGCTGTCGGACTGTATATATTAGCGGCATTCTTATTTTTAATCATTCCTATGAGTCCCTATTTATTGGACTTTTTCCTTGCACTTAACATTGCAGTATCGTTAGTTGTTCTTTTTAACGCGATGTTTACAAAGGAAGTCCTTAATATGTCGGCATTTCCTACGATACTGTTGTTTACCACCATATTCCGCATATCATTAAATATTTCAAGTACAAGGCTGATTCTTTCTACTGGTAACCCGGGTAGCGTTGTCAGAGTCTTTGGTGAGTTCGTCGGCGGCGGTAACCTTGTAATAGGTATTATTATATTTATTATCTTGATTATGATTCAGTTTATAGTCATCAATAAGGGTTCGGAAAGAGTTGCAGAAGTAACCGCCAGATTTACGCTGGATGCCATGCCCGGAAAACAGATGGCTATAGACGCGGATTTAAATACCGGAGCCATTACCGATGCACAGGCAATGGAGCGTAGGCAAAAGATTCAGGATGAAGCGTCATTCTTCGGCTCAATGGACGGTGCTACCAAATATGTCAAGGGTGATGCGGTAGCGGGACTTATTATTACAGTAATTAATATAGCCGGAGGAACAATAACCGGCATGATGAATCATGGCTTAGAGGCCGTTGAAGCATTTCAGAAATATGCTATACTTACCATAGGTGACGGACTGGTGTCCCAGATTCCTTCCCTTATGATATCCCTGGCTACCGGTGTATTGGTTACAAAGGTATCTAAGGAAGCGGATTTTGGAAATATGCTGATCGGACAGCTGTTTTCCATACCTAAGGTTTTATACATAGTCGGAACCACTATGATACTTCTGGGAATAGTAACACCCTTGAATATATTTTTATTTACGGCTTATGGTCTGGCATTCGTCCTATCCGGCAGAAATATTGCCGAGAAGCTGGAGATTGAAGCCATAGAAAGAGAGGTGTCCTCCGAGGAGGAAGAGGCCTTGGAGATACGAAAGCCGGAAAATGTGGCGTCTTTATTACAGGTAGACCCGATAGAGCTGGAATTTGGCTATGGAATAATACCCCTGGCGGATATGAACCAGGGCGGAGATCTGCTTGATCGTGTGGTTCTTATCAGAAGACAGATTGCTCTGGAGCTTGGAACAGTAGTACCAATGATTCGTTTGCGTGATAATATTCAGCTAAATCCTAATCAATATATAATAAAGATAAAGGGTATACAGGTAAGCGAAGGAGAAATCCTGTTTGACCACTATATGGCTATGAATCCGGGCTATGTTGAGGAAGAAATTACGGGAATACCAACCTTTGAGCCATCCTTCCACCTGCCGGCTATATGGATAACCGAAAGTCAGAGGGAAAGAGCCGAATCCTTAGGATATACGGTTGTAGACCCGCCGTCGATTATTGCCACACATCTAACGGAGGTAATCAGAAGCCATATCCATGAGCTGCTTACCAGACAGGATGTACAAAACCTTGTGAACAATATACAGGAATCAAACCAAACGCTTATTGCAGAGCTTGTTCCGAAGCTGCTTAGTATTGGTGAGATACAAAAGGTTTTACAAAACCTATTAAGAGAACAGATATCCATAAGAGACCTTGTAAGCATTCTCGAAACATTGGCAGACTATGCGCCCTCTACCAGAGACTTAGATGTTCTCACAGAGTATGTCAGACAGAATTTGAAGAGAGCCATATCCAAGAAATACTTCCATGAGGGTGAGATGACCAGTGTGGTAACCTTAGATCCTAAGGTGGAGCAGGAAATTATGGATTCCGTAAAGCAGACAGAACAGGGCTCTTACTTGGCACTGGACCCGGAGATTACCAGAGAAATCATCGAGTCGGTACAATCAGAGATTCAGAAGCTGGAGGAGCTTGGGAAAAATGCCATCATCATTACGTCTCCGATTGTAAGAATGTATTTCAAGAGACTGACCCAGGAATACTTTAGGGATTTGACCGTAGTATCATATAATGAGATTGATTCAAATGTTGAATTACAGTCAGTAGGGATGGTGACTATTTAGTGATTATCAAAAAATTTCAAGCCAATACAGAAACAGAAGCAATCATGCTTGCCAAGGAGGAGCTTGGTAAGGATGCTATTGTGATGAACATCAAGACCATTTCGCCAAAAGGGTTTTACAGACTATTTAGAAAGCCCATTGTCGAGGTTACAGCTGCCATAGATGATAATATTAACTACAGATATGATAAGACAATGCCATCTAAGAAGCAGACCTATCCTGACATAATATATGACGAGCCTAAGGCTTCGGCGGAACCTGAGCCCGAGCCGAGTAAGGAATCCTCGGCTATTGAGGAGAAGCTGAATAATCTGCAGAGTCTGCTCGAAAAACAAATCGTGGAGAAGGCAGACAAGCCTGACAAGGAGGAGAAGAAGGCTTCGAATAAGAACCTGGCATGTATACAGCTTATATATAACCAGCTCATACTCAATGAGGTGGATGAGAAGTATGCCAACCAAATAATAAGCGAAATTGAAGGAACATTTAAAAAGGATTCCTCTATGGATAACATTCTGTCCAGCATATATCAGAAGATTGTTCTTAAGCTTGGACAGCCAAGGACCATCAGTATTAATCATAACACGCCTAAATATGTGTTTTTCATAGGTCCTACCGGTGTAGGAAAGACTACAACCATAGCAAAGATAGCCTCCAAATTCAAGGTAGAGGAGAAGGCTAAGGTAGCACTTCTTACATCAGATACCTATCGTATAGCTGCGGTCGAGCAGCTTAGGACATATGCCAACATTCTTGGCATACCACTTAAGGTAGTATATAATGTAAATGAGATGGAGCAGGCAAGAAACGAATTTGCGGACTATGATGTAATATTCGTCGACACCGCAGGTCGTTCACATAAAAACAAAAATCAAAGAGATGATATTGAAGGATTAATAAAGTCTATTCCGGAAAACGAGAGAGAAATATATCTCGTCCTTAGTGCTACTACGAAATATCGTGATTTGATTTCCATTACAGAGGCTTACTCTGAAATGACAGGCTATAATCTTATATTTACCAAGCTGGATGAGACAAACAGTGTAGGTAATCTGTTTAATATTAGGATGCTGACAAATGCACCCCTTTCATATGCTACCTTTGGGCAGGATGTACCGGATGATATTGACAGAATTGATCCACAGAGCATAGCTAAGCAACTACTAAGGGGGCATTAATATGGATCAGGCAGAAAAATTAAGAAAAATAGTAAAGGAACAGAATGCTGCCAGACTAGTATCCAGGGTTATAACGGTCACAAGCGGTAAGGGAGGGGTCGGTAAATCCAGTATAGCAGTAAATCTGGCCATTGCCTTAAGCCGTCTTGGAAAAAGGGTTGTAATACTGGATGCCGATTTTGGTCTGGCTAATATAGAGGTTATGCTGGGAATAAGGCCTACATACAATCTGGCCGATTTGATGTTTCGGGGGAAGAATCTTTCGGACATAATAACAAAGGGACCTGAGAATATTGGATTTATTTCCGGCGGTTCGGGAATACAGGAATTAACCAACCTGACTAAGGACCAAATCATATATCTTATACGAAAATTGGTCGAGCTTGATAAGACAGTGGATATTGTTATTATTGATACAGGGGCCGGTATAGCAGATTCCGTACTGGAATTTGTCGCTGCCAGCTCTGAGGTATTATTGGTAGCCACTCCCGAACCAACATCAATAACGGATGCATATGCCTTATTAAAGACACTTAACAGAAAATCGGAATTTTCTATAGATGATACCGTCATAAAGATGATTGCTAACAGAGTCACACCTGATGAAGACGGTGAGGAAATATATGAAAAGCTTAGCATAGTTGTTAATAGATTTCTTAAGCTCAAGCTGGAATATTTGGGACATATACCGGTGGATAATTCGGTGTCAAAGGCCCTGATGAAACAGAGGCCTGCAATCAGTGACTATCCAAACTCTACTTTTTCTAAGCTAATTACAGGCTTTGCAATGCAGTTATGTGATGCCGAACCTGCATTTGACCAAGGAAAGAAGGGTATAGCACAGCTATTCTCCAACCTTTTAAAATCAAGAATAAAAAAGTAAAGGGGAGGAATTATGCTACGGGATACAGTAAATATTGGAGACAAAATAGAAATAAAGCAATTGGACCAAAAGGGACAACTTATAAAATCAGCCAAGACCTATGTCAGCCAAATGGTTGATTTTATAGATGATGATAAAATCAGCATAGCTACTCCGATTAAAAGCGGCATGCTGGTCCTTTTGGAGAAGTGGGCAAATTATAGGCTTTACTTCTATACCGCAAAGGGATTGTATCAATGTGACTGTACTATGATTCAAACATACCGTGAGAGAAACATGGTACTCGCTTTAGTTAAAGTTACCTCGACACTTGAGAAGATACAAAGAAGACAGTATTATCGTCTTGAGTATGTTCATGAAATTGAATACAGACTTGTTACCTCAGAGGAGACGGCATTGGAGGAGAAGCTTCGTCTTGAAAAGTTTACTAATCCCGTTGAGAAATCCGAAGCCAGAAAAAAGCTGGCCGAATTAAATAGAACATGGCATCAGGCATCAATTACGGATTTAAGCGGTGGAGGATGCAGGTTTAATACTGATGAGCAATTAAAAACCGGTGACAGGATACGGATAAAATTTGATTTTATTATCAGGAATGAATTAAGAAAGATGGAGTTGGAGGCAGATATTATTGTCTCGGAAAAGCTGATGGACAGACAGGGAGTATTTGAGAATCGAGCGGAATTTTGCAATATATCAAATAAAGATAGAGAAGATCTGATTAAATACATATTTGAGCAGGAGCGTAGACTTAGAAAAAATGACAAAAAGTAACAGTCGTATTTAATGAAAGGCATAAGACTGATGATGAAAAAAAATATTTTAGTAATTGATGACTCTGCACTCATGAGAAGGGTAATATCTGATATAATAGAGGCAGACCATAGATTTCGCGTCATTGGCGCTGCAATTAACGGTCTTGCCGGAATCAGTATGCTTCAAGAGAATGCAGGTAAGGTAGATGCTGTTATTTTGGATATTAACATGCCCAGAATGAACGGCTTGGAGGTTCTTGAAGAAATCAAGAAACAAAAAATTGATACGAAGGTTATTGTCGTAAGTGCCGTCACTACTCAGGATGCAGTCGAGACGATACGGGCTCTGGAGCTGGGAGCTTTCGATTTCGTTACTAAGCCCGAAGGACTGGAAGAGCTAAGAAGCAATGCATTTTCCGATAGACTTCTAAACTGCCTTGCGGTTGCTACAAAGAGTATTATATCGGAGACACCCGGGGATATTGCATCTGAAATTGGCGAGAGTGAACCGGCAGTCATAAAAAAGCGTCATTTAAAGCCGGTTTTGGCAAAGGAAAAGCTGGTTGCAATAGCCTGTTCAACAGGAGGACCCAAAGCCCTTCATACTATTATACCAAGCTTACCAAAGGAGCTGGATGCCGGAGTTGTTATCGTACAGCATATGCCGGAGGGTTTTACCAGGTCTCTTGCTAACAGACTGAATACAATCAGTAATATTCCTGTAAAAGAAGCCGAGGACGGAGAAATACTCAGAAAAGGAAGAGTATATATAGCAAGAGGCGGCTGCCATCTGTGTGTTACAAAGGATGATAAGGGAAATCACATATTACGATTTTGCAACGAGGCACCACGCTTTGGTCTGGCTCCCTGTGCCGACGTGTTATACGAATCTCTTATTGATACTGATTATGATGAAATTACCTGTGTTGTTCTTACCGGAATGGGTAGTGATGGATCAGCAGGAATATCTAAATTATACTACAAGAAAAATATTCATGTGATAGCTCAGGACAGTAAAACCAGTGTTGTATACGGTATGCCAAGAATGATAAAAGCAACAGGTCTGGTTGACAAAGAAGTATCACTCGATGAGGTATCCGATGCTATCATAAAGAATGTGGGGGTGCAATAAATGGACGTTAGTCAATATCTTGAGATTTTTATTGAAGAGACAAAGGAGCATCTTCAGAGTCTGAATAGCCATATTCTTATTCTGGAGAAGGAACCTGAGAATGAATCTACCATTAACGAAATATTTAGAGCTGCTCATTCTTTAAAGGGTATGTCAGGAACCATGGGATATACGAAGATGCAGCATCTTACTCATGTTATGGAGAATGTATTCTCAGAGATACGTAATGGAAAGATGAAGGCCACATCAGAGCTTGTAGATGTTCTGTTTAAGGGCTTGGATATATTGGAGTCTTATTTAGCCGCTATTCAGGCAGACGGTACCGAAGGTAATCTGGATAGCGAAGACATCATAAATGCTTTGAACAATATCCTAAATACAGGATTAGGTGTAGCCGACCCCGATTCCGGTCCATCAAAATCATTAGCCGGTGAAATAACTATGGTTCCCCCCTCTGAAAATGAGAAAGAGAAATTTAGATATTTGAAATTGGAGGAGCATGAAAAAAAGGCGATTGCCAAGGCTTTATCTCTAGACCTTAATGTAATAGGTTTAACTATCTATATACAAGAGTATTGTGTTCTTAAGGGAGCCAGAGCCTTCATGGTGAACAGAACCCTGGAGGAGCACGGAGAGATTATTAAGCTGGACCCCAGTGCACAGGATCTTGAGGACGAAAAATATGATTTTGATTATTCGGCGTTCTTAATAACAAAGGAGACTCCGGAGAACATCATAAACTATGCCATGAGTGTATCTGAGGTAAAGGAAGTAGTTGCGGACTACATAAGATTAAGCAAAGATGAGCTTGATACATATTTAAATGCCATCAAACAGGAAGAAGCACTCATATCATCACCAAAGCCAGCTGTAGAACCCGGCTCCTTAAAGGCCGGCGGTGCTGCACCTGCCAGACAAACAACAAAGCCTATAGCAAATCGTTCTGTTCGTGTTGACATAGAAAAGTTGGATGGATTAATGAATCTGGTAAGTGAGCTTATAATAGCTAAGAACAGTCTTGTATCTTCCAGTAGTGCTTTACATAATCAGCTTGATATGACTTTCTTTGACCAGATGGAATACCTCGAAAGAGTCACAACCAATCTTCATGAATCAGTAATGAGGGTCCGTATGGTGCCTATAGAGAATGTTGTAAACCGCTTTCCAAGAATGATTCGTGACCTGTCCAAGAGCTTAAATAAGCAAATGGAGCTATATATGACCGGTGAAGAGACAGAGCTGGACCGTACCGTTATAGATGAAATCGGTGATCCTTTAATGCATTTACTGCGTAATGCGGCGGATCATGGCCTTGAAAGCAGTGAGGAAAGAATACGGTTGGGTAAGGACCCTGTTGGTTCTATATTCCTGGATGCTTATCAGGACGGTAACAATGTTGTGATAGAGGTCAGGGATGACGGAGCGGGTATTAATACTGAGAAGATAAAGAAGAAGGCCATAGATAAGGGTGTTATAACAGAAGAACAGGTGGCCAGAATGACTGATAAGGATATTATAGATATACTGTTCATGCCAAGCTTCTCAACATCCGAAAATGTTACCGATGTTTCGGGAAGAGGCGTAGGTCTTGATGTGGTTAAGACTAAGATAGAAGCCCTGGGCGGTGATATAGAAGCAAAGACAAAGGAAGGACAAGGCTCCAACTTTATAATTAGACTGCCGCTGACACTTGCCATTATACAAGCTTTGATGGTTAAGATAAGTGACGAAAAATATGCTCTTCCTCTCGGAAATATCCAGACAGTTGAGAATATTTTTCATAAGGATATTAAGAAGGTCAACGGCAAGGAAGTTCTTAATCTCAGAGGCGATGTAATTCCGATTATTCGCTTGGGTGAAATTCTTGACTGTCCAAATGTCGAGGATAGAGAACAGGTTCTTGTCGTAGTAGTTAAAAAGGGCGAAAGATATGCCGGTATGGTTGTTGATGAGCTGATAGGACAGCTGGAAATCGTCATCTCATCTATTGGTAAGTATATCAAGAATCATAGAATCATCAGCGGAGCTACTATACTCGGTAATGGTGAGGTCGCATTGATTCTGGATGTAAATTCACTAATCTAACCGAAGACAGATAAGATGTGAAGAATAATTATTAGGAGGCTACTGATATGGCAGAGGACAACTCAAAGCAATATATTGAGGTAAGGCTTGGCAATGATTTATATGGAATTGAGATTAAGTATATCGACAGTATTATTGTCATGCATAATATTACCAGAGTACCTAAGGCGCAATCTTATTTTCTTGGGGTCATTAATTTAAGAGGAGAAGTAATTCCCGTAATGAGCTTAAGCAGAAGGCTTGGAGTTGATGAGAATGAGTTTACTTCGGCAACAAGAATCATCATTATTAAGCCTGAGCCACAGTCAGCACCGGTAGGCATGATAGTCGATGAGGTGAATGAGGTCATTACCTTGGACGAGGCTGATATTCAGAAGATGAATTATGACGAAAATGACAGCGCATCGGCTTACAGCCTGGGAATAGGTAAGCTTGGTGACAACCTGATTAATATTTTGAATATTCCGGAGATAGCTGGCAAGGAGGATTAACCATACTTTTATTATTGGGGGTGTAGCAGTGTCTGAATTGGATTTAAATCGCATTGACAATATGCAGTATGATGTGCTTCGTGAGATAGGAAATATTGGTGCCGGAAATGCTACTACAGCTCTATCACAAATGATAAATTCTAAGGTATCTATGAATGTTCCCAAGGTGGAACTGTTGGAATTCAAAGAACTTTCAGATATTGTGGGTGGAGCAGAGAGAATAGTTGTGGGCATACTATTTACTCTTGAAGGCGACATTGATGGTATGATGATGTTCATGATGGATAAGGAGGCCTCGAAGCATTTAGTTGATATTCTTCTTGGCAATCTACAGTCGTCGGAGATAGTAGACGGAGATGATTTTAGTGAGATGGGGCTCTCGGCATTAAATGAAATCGGGAATATTATTTCTGGTGCTTACTTATCTTCATTATCTTCCTTAACAAACTTAACGATAACCCCCAGTATACCATATATGGCTATAGATATGGCGGGAGCAATCTTAAGTGTACCTGCTATTGAATTTGGAAAAATCGGAGACAAAGCCCTTTTGATAGAGACGGAATTCGGAGATAAGGATAATTCGGTTAATGGTTATTTTATACTTATACCATCATTACAATCATATTCTGCTATACTAAAATCATTGGGGTTATAGGGTGAATAAATGAACAATACGATAAAGGTCGGCATGGCTGATGCTAATGTATGCAAGCCACCGGATATGATTACAACACTTGGTCTTGGTTCCTGTGTTGGTATAGTTCTGTATGATCCGGTTAAAAAGATTGCTGGTTTAGTACATGTTATGCTTCCAGATAGTACAAAAATAATGAATAACTCAAATAAGTACAAGTTTGCTGACACCGGGATTGATACACTTATCCAAGATATGATTAATATAGGTGCGATAAGGAAAAATCTTGTTTCTAAGATTGCAGGGGGAGCGCAGATGTTTAGCTTCAGCAATAATCTTGAGATGATGCGTATCGGTGAGCGAAATGTAGAGGCTACAAAGGATAAGCTTAAGCAGTTGGGAATCCCTATATTGGCTGAGGACACCGGGGCCAACTACGGTAGGACAATAGAGTTTTACACAGAAACGGGACTTCTACATATCAAATCCGTCGGTAAGGAGCTTAAGATTCTATAGGTATATTCATCAAAGAAGCTATGGTTGGGGTGAGAGAATGCGTGACAGATATATACCCGCAGTGATTACACTATTAGCAGGTGCTGTAACCTGCATTTCAGATATTTATAAGAAGACGGATTTGTTAACCAGCTTAAAGAGACTTCTACTGGTTATCATTATATTCTATATCATTGGTCAGATAGCGAGAGTAATTATCAGAAAGGTGATTGAACCCAAGCCCAAAGAGTCCGAGGAAGAAGATAATGAATCAGAGGATAATACTTCCGATAATGCTGACAGTAATGACAAAGACGACACGACAGATGAGAATAATAGCAAAGCGGATGAAAAAGATGATAAGAAGCCCTAGACATTTGAAAACAACAATCCGATATATTAATTAGGAGGCTTTATGAATACTGATGAAAGGCAGAAGCTTTGGGAGGAATATTCCAAAAGGAAGAGTTCGGAGCTTTATGAGAAATTAATAATTGAATATTCTGGATTGGTTAAGCTTGTTGCAGGACGTCTCAGTATGTATCTTGGTCATAATGTGGAATATGATGATTTATGTGGCTATGGAACCTTTGGTTTAATAGACGCCATTGACAAATTTGACTATACCAAGGGATATAAGTTTGAAACCTATGCTTCGTTACGAATTCGAGGTGCAATTCTTGACCAAATCCGAAAGATGGATTGGATTCCAAGAAGCATACGGCAAAAACAGAGAAAGATAGACAATGCATATCAGGTTCTGGAGACAAGATACGGCAGAAATATAACTGACGAGGAACTGGCAGAAGAACTGAATATTTCAATTGAAGAATTAGAAGAATGGCAGAATCAAACCAATATAACGAATATAATTTCCTTAGATGAGTTTTTGGAACAGGGTTCCGAAACTAAAACCGAGCAGTATTTTGCTACTACATTTGAACAGCCCGAAAGAATAGTGGAGCAGAGTGAGCTTAAAGAGGTTCTGACGAGGACTTTAGATACATTGACTGAAAAAGAAAAGAAGGTAATTGTACTATATTATTATGAGGACCTAACATTAAAAGAAATAAGTAAAATTATGGAGGTATCGGAATCCAGGGTATCTCAGTTACATACTAAAGCTTTACAAAAGCTAAAAACTAAATTAGGTGTTAATATTGATGTTCTTACCAGCTATTATTGATACAAGAATATGACCCGGCACAAGTATTTGCTGTAAATGGAAGACTTACGCCAGGAATAAGGAGGTGATTATAATGAGCGGTAGAAATGCATATTTTCGATTACTGATAAAGGATGACGGGACTTATATTAAACTTTATAATGCTGAGCCGGGCGGATTACCGCTTATTTATGATGAAATAAGTAACTACCTCATTGATAAAAAAATATATGAATATGATAAGATAGAACTGGGTAGAGGAATAGCAAACCTTAAGCAAACGGCTGAGATTAAGCTTACCTCAGTGAAAATTCTTCCACAGGATGAATATGTTAAGGTTACAATAGATGAGGATAGAATGTATGCCGTATGTAGATTTTATCCCCCGAGTACGGGAGGGAATCATCTGACTAAGGATGGTATAATATCTGCCATGGTTCAGGCAGGAGTGAAATACGGTGTTGATGAGACTAAGATATTGCAGTATTTGAAGGACCGAAAATATTGTTCAGATTATGTTCTGGCGAAGGCAACACCACCGATACAGGGACGGGATGCAGTTATTACATATCATTTTAATACAGACTTAACTATGAAACCCAAGACAAATGAAGACGGTTCAGTCGATTTTCATACACTGGATATAATAAGTCACTGTAAAAAAGGCGATCTTTTGGCTACACTTACACCTGTAGACTATGGAAAACCGGGAATTGATGTATGCGGTAAGGTTATTAAGCCAAATAAGGTTAATAATCGTGTGCTTCGTCATGGCAACAAGGTCAGGATGTCAGAGGATGGCCTTCGTCTATATTCCGAGGTGGATGGACATGTTACCCTGACCGACGGCAGAGTCTTTGTATCAGACACATATGAGATTCCCGCAGATGTGGATTCGTCTACCGGAGATGTAATCTATGAAGGAAATGTAGTAGTAAAGGGAAATGTTATAACCGGCTTTTCAGTTAAGGCAAAGGGAGATATTGAGGTTTACGGTGTGGTCGAAGGAGCTTATTTGGAGGCAGGCGGACAGATTATCCTAAGACGCGGTATGCAGGGAATGAACAAGGGTATTCTGAAAGCATACGGCAATATAGTATCTAAGTTCATTGAAAATGCAGAGGTTATAGCCGGTGGCTATATAAATACCGATTCTATCCTGCATAGTAGAGTGTCTGCCAAAGGTGATGTTGTCGTAGGAGGAAGAAGAGGATTTGTTACCGGAGGCATTATTCGCTCCGGAACTTTAATATCAGTAAAGACATCCGGATCTCATATGGGCACCAATACGGTACTCGAGGTCGGAATTGACCCGGGGGTATTGGATGAGTTTCGTGAGCTGGAAAAAACAATTGCACACCTTAAATCGGAGAAGGATAGGATAAATCAGACTATTGCTACTGTAAGGAAGAGACTGCAGTCAGGCTCAAATATCACTTTTGATAAGCTGGAGAGCCTTAAGCAGATTACTCAGAGCAGCATCCAGATTAATACTCAGTTGAAGGAAGCAACCGAAAGATATGATATACTTAAGCACGAGGTGGAGGGTAATATTTCCGGTTCTATTCAGGTACATGATACCGTATATCCCGGCACTAAGATTGTCATATCCAATGTTATCTACTATGTCAGGGATGTATTAAAACACATAAAATTCATTCGCGACAGGGCTGACATTAAACTGATACCGTTATAGGTTTATTCGTTCTTGTTCTAAAGGGGGAATAAGAATGCCAATAAGGCCAATCGATGTAATGAAATCTCAGGAGGTTTCCCAGTACAAACACAATCAGAGCCAAAAAGCTCAGCATGAGCAGATTCAAATCAGTAAAAGCTTTCAGAACATGATACAGGAGGAGGCATCCAAACCGGTACAACCGAAACGAAGTGAAAATCAGGAATTTCGTTATGATGCCAAAGAGGAGAGCAGAAATAAGTATAGTGGCTCCGGTGGTAAAGGGAAACAGGAGGAAGACAATAAAAATAAAGATAAGAGGCCTGAAAATAGGTCGGACAGACCAGGTGGTATTGATATTTTGATATAATATCAATATACATATGGATTGTGCAGGAGTGGAGAAAATATGGACCTGTTAGGGATTTTTATGCTTATAATCGGAATATTCGTCATAATTTTAAGCTGCTTCGTGGTTGATCGTGGGGGTAATAAAAGTAGTACCGAGTCAGAAGCAGCAGACAGGGAGAACCAAATTACACAAAAGGAGTTGGACTCCTTTAAGTCGAAGCAAAGTGAGATATTATCCTCTGTAAGCGAGGATACTATAGCAAGGACCGATGAATACCTAAGTAGACTTTCCAATGAAAAGATTATGGCGGTCACAGAATACTCCGATCAGATTCTCGAGAAGATTACCAAGAATCATGAAGAGGTGGTTTTTCTTTATAATATGCTTAATTATAAAGAAAAGGAGCTTAAGGAGACCTTAAAGAGTATCGAAAGCTCACATAAGAAAGCCAAGGAGCTGATAAACGGCAAAGCATCAGAGCAGGAATCAGATCCGGTTATTAACAAGACCAAAGAAAATACCAAGAAAGAAACTATCATAAAAGCAAATATACCGTCCGAGCCGTTAATTTCCATTAATAATGCCGAGATACTTAAGCTATACAAAAAAGGCAATACGGTTTTAGATATAGCCAGACAATTGGGAATTGGACAGGGTGAGGTCAAGCTTGTAATAGATTTATTTAAAGACAGATAGTAAAAAAAGATTATAGTCTAATGAGTGAGGCACCTATGAAGGATGTGTTTTATAAATGAAGCTGAAATATTATATGAGAGGCCTCGGAATCGGAATTCTGATAACAACGGTTGTTCTATCCTTGGGCAGCAAGAAAGAAAAGCTATCCGACAATGAAATTATGGCTAAGGCGCGGGAGCTTGGAATGGTTATGAAGGATGAGAATTCTGAAGATAATCTGGAGGAGGTTATCGGAAAATCCAAGGCTAATTCTTCGAAGGAATCTGAAGCTGATAATAATAAAACAGATAAATCAGCAAATATAGAGCCTGAGAATGAAGATAACAGTAACGCAGTTATAAATCCTGAGGATGATGTTAATAATGATGAAGCAGTAAATCCTGAGGTAGATGATAATAACGATTTAGCTACTAATCCTGTGGTGGATGAGAATAATGATGTGGCTGTTAATCCTGAGGAAGAGGATAATAATGATGTAGTTGTTAATCCCGAGGAAGATGATAATAACGATGTGATTGTTAATCCTGAGGAAGATAATAATAGTGATGAAGTTGTAAATTCCGAGGAAGAAGTCAATAGTGGTGATATTACATTTACAATTATAAGAGGTATGTCTTCCCGACAGGTATCAGAGCTTCTTGAACAGAAGGGATTAATAGATGATCCGGTGGATTTTGATAATTTTGTAAAGCAAAAGGGTAAGGCAAGCGTAATCCGAGTCGGAACCTATACCTTATCGGCGGATGCAAGCTATGACGAAATCCTAAAGGCTATAGCAGGCTAGGAAAAAAATATAAATATCCTTTACACGGGGATTTTGTTGTGGTATAATCACAACGTTAATTCAAAACCCTTGTATATATAATCTAATAAAAATAGTAGTATTGGCATGTGGTTTTGATAATAATACACGCATGCTGATTTCATGTATGGTGCCGTGATTCTTCGGTCTGCATGGAATATGATGTATGCGGATGATATTAACCAAATGGAGGTAAATTTATGAGCGTTATTTCAATGAAACAGTTATTGGAAGCTGGTGTGCATTTTGGACATCAGACAAGAAGATGGAACCCCAAGATGGCGGAGTACATCTACACAGAGAGAAACGGAATCTACATCATCGACCTGCAGAAGTCAGTTGTTAAGGTAGATGAAGCATATGCTGCAATTAAAGATGTTGTAGCAGATGGCGGTACAGTTCTCTTTGTCGGAACAAAGAAGCAGGCACAGGACGCTATCAAGGCAGAGGCTGAGCGTTGCGGAATGTTCTATGTAAATGAAAGATGGTTAGGCGGAATGTTAACCAACTTTAAGACGATCAAGAGCAGAATAGACAGATTAAGAGAAATCGAGAAAATGTCTGAGGACGGTACCTTTGATGTTCTTCCTAAGAAAGAAGTTATTCAGTTAAAGAAGGAATGGCAGAAGCTCGAGAAGAACCTTGGCGGAATCAAGAATATGAAGAAGGTTCCGGATATAATTTTTGTAGTTGACCCTAAGAAGGAAAGAATCTGCATACAGGAAGCTCATACTCTTGGAATTCCTTTGATAGGTATTGCAGATACTAACTGTGACCCCGATGAGCTGGATTATGTAATCCCAGGTAATGACGATGCAATTCGTGCCGTTAAGCTCATTGTATCTAAGATGGCTGATGCGGTTATCGAGGCAAACCAAGGTGTACAGCTTACAGATACAACTGAAGAAGCTTCAGAATCTGAGAATCTTAATGCTGATGATAAAGATGCAGAAGCTGATGCTGATACCTATTCTGACTCAGAGGAAGAAATTACAGAATAATGTGAGAGTGGGTCTGTTGCAGATGTAAGTCTTACAACAGTCCCATTTTTAAAATAAATTATTTTGGAGGTAAGATAATGAATATAACAGCAAGTATGGTTAAAGAATTAAGAGAAATGACTGGCGCAGGCATGATGGACTGTAAGAAAGCACTTGCAGAGACCGAAGGCAATATGGATAAAGCTATAGAGTTCTTAAGAGAAAAGGGACTTGCTGCAGCTGAGAAGAAGGCAGGAAGAATTGCAGCAGAGGGTATTATAGATACTTGTGTAAGCGAGGACGGAAAAGTCGCATCAATAGTGGAAGTTAACAGTGAGACTGACTTCGTAGCTAAGAATGAGAAGTTCAGAGAATATGTAGCAGCTGTGGCTGCTCAGGCAGCAAAGACAAATGCAACTGATATCGATGCATTTTTAGAGGAGAAGTGGGAGCTTGATCCTTCCAAGACAGTAAAAGAAGAGCTTTCAACCATGATTGCCATCATCGGTGAGAACATGAATATCAGAAGATTTGAGCAGATTAAGGCAGAGAACGGATTTGTGACCTCATATATTCACGGTGGCGGAAGAATCGGTATCCTAGTTGAAGTAGAGACAACAGCTGTAAACGATGATGTTAAGGAAGCAGCTTATAATGTTGCAATGCAGATTGCAGCCATGTCTCCGAAGTATATTAGCAGAGATGATGTTTCTGAGGAATACATTACTCATGAGAAGAATATCATCAAGGCTCAGATTAAGAATGATCCTGCCAATGAGAAGAAGCCTGAGAATATTATCGAGAAGATGATCGAAGGCAGATTTAATAAGGAATTAAAGGAAGTATGCTTACTGGATCAGGTTTATGTTAAGAATGGTGATATGAACGTTGGTCAGTACATTGATTCCGTATCTAAGCAAGTAGGCGCTCCTGTATCGATTAAGCGTTTCATCAGATTTGAGACAGGTGAAGGCCTCCAGAAGAAGTCCGAGGACTTTGCGGCTGAAGTAGCAAAGCAGATGGGACAGTAAGAATTTGTATTGGTGCCAGGCACCATTAAGAAAGTATTAACAAAATGGTAATTTAGCATAATTTTATAATGACTTTATATGAGGCTCTAAAAGCCTGTAACCATGACATGTGGTTTACAGGATTTTTAGGGCCTCTTTGATTTTGATTAAAACATCGTTGAGCAATGTTGAAAACCATGGTATATGTGTGGTTTACAGAATCAAAACACCGTGTCAGCAACCCCGTCCCCCTGTCACACGGTTCCGGTCACAGCAGATATACCAGCAAAGCTAGAATTTACTGCAAAGGCTACATCAGAAGGAGTTAAGCTATCGATTAAAAAGACAGAGGGTGCAGATGGTTATCGAATCTATATGTCCACCAAGCCGACAAGTGAATTTAAGTCAATTAAAACAAAAGCTATAACTGGTGCTTATAACTATACGAAGAAGGGGATGGAGAAAGGAACAACATATTACTTCAAGGTCAGGTCTTATAAGGTCGTGGATGAAAGAAAGTGTGGAGTAAGTACAGTAAAGTTATTTCTGTACATTGACATTCTCCATAGTGACAAGGGGGGTGCTTGACGCCCACACTTATATCCGTTTTCCAAATTCATAATAAGTTATTAACTCTTGCCTGTTATGTAGATTTGTCTTTTTGAAGATATTTCCCACATGGAATTTGACTGTGCTTTCGGTTATACATAATTCATTCGCAATCTCTGAATTTGATCTACCTTTAATAATTAGCGAAAGAACATC
>JAAYTK010000016.1 GCA_012523775.1 Clostridiales bacterium
GGTACCAGGTACGGTACCAGGTACCGATACGAAATAAAGGAGGTTATTCATGATACAAGCCAGTAACATAACATTAAGATTAGGAAAGCGTGCATTGTTTGAGGATGTGAACATAAAATTCACCGAGGGCAACTGCTATGGAATTATCGGAGCTAACGGCGCCGGGAAATCCACTTTTCTTAAAATATTAAGCGGCCAATTGGAGCCTACAAAGGGTGAGATTATTATTACACCCGGTCAAAGATTATCCTTCCTACAGCAGGACCATTTTAAATATGATGCTTTTTCGGTACTGGATACTGTCATCATGGGTAACCAAAGGCTATACGATATAATGAAGGAGAAGGAAGCCATCTATGCTAAGGAGGATTTTAGCGACGAGGATGGCATCCGTGCCAGTGAACTGGAAGCGGAATTTGCTTCCATGGACGGTTGGGAGGCAGAAGCAAATGCAGCCTCTTTGTTAAATGGTTTGGGAATCGAGACAGATCTTCATTATAAAATGATGCATGAGCTAAACGGTAGCGAAAAAGTAAAGGTTCTTCTTGCACAGGCTTTGTTCGGTAATCCCGATATACTTCTTCTTGACGAGCCTACGAACCATCTGGATTTAGAGGCTATTCGCTGGCTGGAGGAGTTCTTAATTAATTTCGAGAACACGGTAATAGTGGTATCCCATGACCGTTATTTTCTTAATAAGGTCTGTACACATATTGCCGACATCGACTATGCTAAGATTCAACTGTATGCCGGTAACTATGATTTCTGGTATGAGTCCAGTCAGCTCATGATTCGACAGATGAAGGAAGCGAACAAGAAGAAGGAAGAAAAGATTAAAGAGCTTAAGGAATTTATTCAACGGTTCTCCGCCAATGCTTCAAAATCAAAGCAAGCCACATCCAGAAAGAGAGCCTTGGAAAAGATTGAATTGGAGGATATCCGTCCGTCCAGCAGAAAATATCCTTATATTGATTTCAGACCCAGCAGAGAAATCGGAAATGAGGTACTTACCGTTTCCAATATATCAAAAACAATAGATGGGGAGAAGGTGCTGGATAACATAAGCTTTATAGTGGGCCATGACGACAAGATTGCCTTTGTTGGGCCAAATACCCTTGCCACTACCACGCTTTTCAGAATACTGGCCGGTGAGATTGAGCCGGATGAGGGTACTTACAAATGGGGAGTAACGACCAATGTGTCCTATTTCCCTAAGGATAATACCCATCTCTTCGACAGCGAGGAAACCATTGTGGATTTTCTTATGCCTTATTCGCCCGAAAAGGACGTAACCTATGTCCGTGGATTTATGGGCAGAATGCTGTTTTCCGGCGAGGAGGGTACTAAGAAGTTAAATGTACTTTCTGGGGGAGAAAGAGTTCGTGTTATGCTGTCACGGATGATGATTGCCGGTGCGAATGTACTGGTAATGGATGAGCCGACTAACCATCTGGACATGGAATCGATTACCTCGCTAAATAACGGCCTTATTAAATTCCCGGGGGTAATTCTGTTCACATCACAGGATCATCAGTTTATCCAGACTACGGCTAACCGAATTATGGAGATAACTCCCCATGGACTGATTGACAAAATCACCACCTATGACGAATATCTTGACAGTGATATCATGGCTAGAAAGAGACAGATAATGCGCTTTAACAACGTGGATGATGTTCTGGACGAAGAGGTTGATTAATTTAGTATTGGGGGAAAGAATATGGATAAGAAAACCGGTTTTCTGCGTAGAAATTTATCCTTCTTAGTTTTTGTCGCAATATATTTACTGTTTGTAATCATACTTTTGTTTTTAGAATCGTTTCAATGGGAAACCCAATGGAATGTGCTTACTGTGTTCGTACCGTTTTTTTTAATAGGAGTCATCCTGGACTATATTATCAGCAGAGACCGTGAGTTAAATACCGGCTATCAGATATTTACACAGCTATTGCCTGCAGGTATATTTGTTCTATACGGTATCTCTGAGATACAGAAATTGGCTAATCGCCCACAAAATGAATCCTTTACTTATCTTATTTGGTTATTCATAGCAGTGCCTTTCTTTATAACCAGTAATTTAAAAAACAATTACAGAAGAAGACTGATATCCTCAATTATCGGAACGGCTCTTGTAGGGGCAGTATATATTCAGCTTAGCACAAAGACCGACACTTTAAATACCGAAACCGGATTATATGTATATCTAATCTGTATCTTTCTGGTATTCTATGCCGCTTCACAGCTTAAAAAGATTTTTTATATAAATGTTATTATGGGATTTATAGATGGCGCTGTCCTGATTTTTCTATGGAAAAATCCCATCACAGAGGCATCGAAGTACTATGGCTGGGATTATGATATTGCATTAAATTTCGAACTGTTATTATTGGTTAACTTAATACTAAGTATATTAATATGCTTAGTATCTACATTTATCAAAGATAAGAAGGCAAACCGTAAGTAATATGAAAATAATAGTCTATTGGAATGTCTAAATTCCGATAGACTATATATTTCTGAATTTTCGGTATCTTTTCTTAAGCATATCATCAACCGGCAGGAGCATTAGCTCCTTCAGATCCTTTTCGATTATCTCTCTTGTCCGGCCTGTCACGAATTCATAATCATTATGGGCTCCACCAGATGGCTCGGGAATTATACCATCGATTATTCCAAATCGGTAAAGGTCCTGTGCAGTAAGCTTCATATCCTTTGCCGCAGTCTCTGCCTTAGCGGAATCCTTATATAATATACTGGCAAAGCCCTCCGGTGATAGGATTGAATAAATGGCATGCTCAAGCATATATACCTTATCAGCGACGCCAAGAGCCAGTGCGCCTCCGCTGCCGCCCTCTGAGATAACCACTGAAATAATCGGGGTTTTGAGCATCATCATTTCGGCCAGATTCGTAGCTATAGCTTCTCCCTGCCCCCGTTCTTCGGCACCAATCCCACAGAAGGCACCGGGTGTGTCAATAAAGCAAACTACAGGTCTTTTGAACTTTTCTGCCTGTTTCATAAGTCTAAGCGCCTTCCTATATCCTTCGGGATGAGGCATGGAAAAATTTCTTGCGATATTCTCCTTGGTATTGCGCCCCTTTTGCTGTGCGATAACAGTCACGGGGATATCATCAAAAAAAGCAAGTCCTCCTATTATCGCCCTGTCCTCACCATATAGCCTGTCTCCATGCAGCTCTATGAATCCTTCGAATATTCGTTCAATATAATCAATCCCGGTAGGCCTTATCGGCATTCTTGCCAATTTCACTTTTTCCCACGGTGTTAAATCCATCATGTCCCTCCCATCGGCTGAACCTTTTCTTCTCTATAATGAAGCTTTAGCAATGCTCCTAAGGTATCCCTCAGCTTATCTCTGGTAACAATCCTGTCCACAAAGCCGTGTTCCAGTAAAAACTCGGCTCTCTGAAAACCCTCGGGAAGCTTTTGCCCTATGGTCTGTTCGATTACCCTGGGTCCTGCGAAGCCTATCAATGCTCCCGGTTCGGCTAATATAATGTCCCCGAGCATGGCAAAGCTGGCCGTGACACCGCCCGTAGTAGGATCGGTCAAAACCGTGATATACAGAAGTCCCTCTGCACTATGCTTGGCTACAGACGCACTTACCTTCGCCATCTGCATCAGAGAGAAGATGCCCTCCTGCATTCTTGCCCCACCAGAGGCAGTAAATACTATAACCGGCAGCCTCTCATCGGTTGCCTTTTCAAAGACTCTTGTCAGCTTCTCACCTATGGCGGTACCCATGCTTCCCATAAAAAATGATGCATCCATGACTCCGATATATGTGGGTATGCCACAGATTAATCCTTTTCCGGTTACAAGGCCATCCACAAGACCGGTCTGGGTCTGGGTTTTAACCAGTTTGTCGCCATATCCGGGGAAATTTAGCGGATCCCTGGTAGTCAGATGCTGATCCATTTCCATAAATGTATCTTCATCCATCACCATTGCGAGACGTTCATTGGCTGACACCTTAAAATAGTAACCGCATTCACACATCTTATGGATTTTAATCAGAAGCTTGGTATAGATGACTCTACCGCAACCGGGGCATTTTGTCATAATACCCTGAGGGACGTTGGGCCTCTCTTCTATTGATCCTTTTAGCTCCTGAGGCCTGGACCGATAGACCTTGGAAGTAGCATATTGCTTCGCTTTAAATATATTTCTACTCATTATACATCTTTCCTTCAATTAAGCCGGTATGATAATATCCCGACAGGATTTCATCTCTCTCAAACAGCTCATATTGAAAATCAACGTTAGTCTCTATGCCGTCAATAACAAGCTCTGCAAGAGCTCTTTTCATACGGCTTATTGCTTCCTCTCTGTTTCTTCCGTGAACTATAATCTTAGCCAGCATGGAGTCATAACAGGGAGGCACCATATAACCGGGATACAGGGCACTGTCTACCCTGACACCCAGTCCTCCGGGAAACAGTACATTCTCTACCAGACCGGGACAGGGTAAGAATCCTCTCTTAGGATCCTCCGCATTTATTCTGCATTCGATAGAATGTCCCCTAAATTCAATATCCCTCTGCCGATAGGACAGCTTTTCACCATAAGCTATTCGTATCTGTTCCTTTATCATATCTATTCCGGTAATCATCTCCGTAACGGGATGCTCTACCTGAATTCGTGTATTCATCTCCATGAAATAGAAATTATTATGGCAGTCAAGCAAGAATTCAATGGTTCCTGCGTTCACATAATTTGCTGCTTTTGCTGCTTTCACAGCCACATTTCCCATCTTGGCACGAAGCTCTTTACTCATAATCGGACAAGGAGATTCCTCCATAAGCTTCTGATTTCTTCGTTGAACAGAGCAGTCCCTTTCGCCTAAGTGGATTATGTTTCCGTACTTGTCGGCAAGTATCTGGAACTCCACATGCTTAGGATTAATAATCAGCTTCTCCATATATACCTTATCATCACCAAATGCCGCTTTGGCTTCATTCTTAGCGGAGATTATGGCTCTCTCTAAATCGGATGCACCAAAAACCGCACGCATTCCTTTTCCGCCACCGCCTGCAGAAGCCTTAATCATCACCGGATAGCCTATCGAATCGGCAAGCTTAAGTGCATCCTTAATATTGTCGATTTCGCCTTCAGAGCCCGGCACCACCGGTATACCTGCCTTCTGCATGGTCTCCCTGGCCATGGCCTTGCTGCCTAAAAGCTCTATAGTATCAGCATCGGGACCTATAAATGTAATATTACAGTCCTCACACATTCTGGCAAAGGAGCCGTTCTCTGCAAGAAAGCCAAAGCCGGGATGTATTGCCGTGGCACCGGTAAGCACCGTAGCACTTATGATGTTTTGCATATTTAGGTAGCTGTCCTTAGATTTGTTCGGACCTATACATATAGCCTCATCTGCCATTAATACATGCAAAGCCTCTTTATCTGCTTCGGAGTATACAGCGACGGTCTCAATACCCATTTCCCTACAGGCGCGTATTATACGAACGGCGATTTCTCCGCGATTAGCTATCAATATTTTCTGAAACATCTGTCTCTCCTTATATTACATTCAATAATTCATTCTCCGATGGCAAATGTAAATATTGCTTCCACGGCTACCTCGTCCTCCACATAAGCAACCGCAGAGCCTACACCGAAGCTTCCTTTGTTCTTGATGATTTCTACGTCGAGTATGATAACGTCGCCGGGTACGACCTGTCGTCTGAACTTCACCTTATCCATACCGCCAAAATAGACTATTTTCCCGGCATTCTTTTCTTCTGACAGCATTACGACCGCACCGGTCTGTGCAAGAGCCTCCAAGATTATGACACCGGGCATAACTGCCTTGCCCGGAAAATGCCCAGCAAAATAGGGCTCGTTCATGGTAACACATTTTCTTCCCACACCGTGTACCCCGGGCTCTAACCGATCAATACGATCAACTAAAAGAAACGGAGGGCGGTGAGGAATTATTTTTTGTATATCATCTACATTTAACATAATAATCCCTTTCATTCATTATGGCAATATAAATTCCATATTTTAACTATTTTACTAAAAATAAAGGCTGACCAAACTCCACCATATCTTCATTTTCTACCAGACATTCTATGATTTCACCCTCTACTTCGCTTTCGATTTCGTTCATGAGCTTCATAGCCTCTATGATACATACGGGCTGTCCCTTCTTCACCACATCTCCCACACTTACATATGGTGGTTTATCAGGGGCAGGCTGGGCATAGAAGGTTCCTACCATCGGAGACAGTATTTTCTTAACTCCCGGAATCTCCTTCTTTGGCACATCCTCGTTCTTTGGAGGTTCAGGAGTTTCTTGTACGGCTTGGTCTGTTTGCTCCAAATACTTAGGCTGTATATGTTGTATACCTTGAGGTCCTCTTTCTATCTCCAGTTTAAAATCCCTTTGTTCTATCTTAACCTTCGTAATCCCTATCTTTGTCATCTCCTGCATGAGATTAATAATATCATTATATTCCATAGCTAAACCTCCACACTTCCAAAAATTAAGCTGGCATTATGGCCTCCAAAGCCTAGGTTGTTGGTCATTACATAGGACAGCTTACTCTCTCTGCCGTTTATCGGCACATAATCCAAGTCACATTCCTCATCAGGATTTAACAGACCGATTGTTGCCGGTATAAAGCCTTCTTCTATCGCCTTAACACAGACAACCGCTTCGACCGCTCCCGCTGCACCAAGCAAATGTCCTATCATGGATTTCGTCGAGCTGACAGGTATATTATAAGCAACTTCTCCAAAGGCGGCCTTCATAGCCATAGTCTCAAGCCTGTCATTAATTGGAGTACTCGTTCCATGAGCATTGACATAGGAAATATCATTCGGAGTAATGCCTGCTTCATTCATGGCGTTTCTCATAGCCATTGCACCGCCATGTCCATCCGGAGACGGCGATGTAATGTGATACGCATCGGCAGTAGCTCCATAGCCTACGATTTCAGCATATATTCTCGCACCGCGTCTTTTGGCATGCTCATATTCCTCAAGCAGCAGTATACCGGCTCCTTCACCCATGACAAATCCATCCCTGTCCTTATCAAAAGGAATCGAAGCCCGTAAGGGGTCTTGACTAACCGATAAAGCAGTAAGAGCGCTAAAGCCTGCTATTCCAAGTGGTGTAATAGATGCCTCCGAACCACCTGCCAATATCACATCGGCATATCCATGCTTTATGTTTCTATATGCCTCCCCTATGCTATGGGTGCCCGTTGCACAGGCGGTGACTATGTTGCTGCATACACCCTGAGCACCGAATTTTATGGCAATGTTACCTGCTGCCATATTGGTTATTATCATGGGTATGAACAGTGGATTTACTCTTCTTGGTCCTTTATCCACGAGTACCTTGGCTTCTTTTTCAATGTTCTCAAGTCCGCCGATTCCCGAACCCACTATGACTCCAAATCGGTTCTTATCCAGGCTTTCCAAATCGATTTTCGAATCTTGAATTGCCTGTGATGAAGCTACTATGGCAAATTGTGAAAATCGATCCATCCTTCTTATTTCCTTGAAATCCAAATATGGCTTAGGGTCGAAATTCTTAACTGAGGCAGCCAGCTTTACAGAAAACACTTCCGTATCAAAGCCGGTGATAAAATCTATACCACATTTACCGGCCTTAACATTTTCAAAGAACTCATCTACCGTATTCCCAATCGGTGTAACGGCACCTAATCCGGTTACAACAACTCTATGAATCATACATAATCCCTCCTCGCTGCCTACATAATCATTCCGCCATCCACCTGCAGTACCTGACCGGTTATATAATTGGCGGCCTCAGATGCCAGAAAGCTGACTGCTCCTGCCACCTCATCTACACTGCCAAAACGCCCTAAAGGAATGGCAGCAATACCGGCCTCCTTATATTTGTCAGGCAGGGCATCCGTCATATCCGTCTCAATAAATCCCGGAGCAACGGCATTTACGGTAATTCCCCTCTTTGCCAACTCCTTAGCCGCTGACTTAGTCATACCGATTACTCCTGCCTTGGAGGCTGCGTAATTTACCTGACCAATGTTTCCACATATCCCTACGACGGAGGATATATTAATTATCTTACCGAATCTCTGCCTGAGCATAACCGAGGCGGCATGCTTCATACAGAAGAAAGTCCCCTTAAGATTGATGTCAATCACACTGTCGAATTCTTCCTCCGACATTCTCATTAAAAGATTATCCTTAGTAATGCCTGCATTATTAACTAAGATATCCAGTTTGATATATTCCTTTACAGCCTCGGCTATAAGGTGCTTCGCTTCCTCTTCCTTGCTGATATCGGCCTTGACTGCAATAGCCTCTCCGTCTGCCTCTCTGATAATCTTAAGAAGCTCTTCCACCTGAGCAATACTGTTTCTATAGTTTAACACGACTCTCGCGCCGTATTTGACGAATTGAAGTGCTATTGCCCTGCCAATTCCTCTTCCGGCACCGGTAATAATAGCAGTTTTTCCTCTTAGCATATTCTACTCCATTTCCTTCAAGCTTTAATTAACCTGAAAATACTGATTTCAAAACAGAAGCGGTTTCTTCAAGAGATGCTAAATCCTCCACATTATAAGTATTAAGGCTTCGGTCAATCTTCCTGACAAAGCCGGATAAGGTCCTACCGGGTCCCAGCTCGATAAAATGCCTGACACCGTCATTTATCATTCTACGGATGGTCTGCTCCCACATAACACTACTCATTACCTGTTCGTATAACAGCCTCTTAACCTCATCCACCGATTTAATATAATCTGCTGTAACATTGGAGATTACCGGAAGCTTCATATCTCCCAAGGGCAAATCCTCCAGCTCCTTCTTTAGATTGTCAGCCGCAGGAATTAGCATCTTCGTATGAAACGGTGCACTGACCGCAAGAAAGACACATCTTATGGCTCCCAGTTCCTTGGCTATATTGGCCGCTTCATCCACAGCCTTTGTCTCTCCTCCGATTACTATCTGACCCGGACAGTTAAAATTAGCCGGCTGAACTATGCCATAATCCTTGGCTTTATCACAGACCTCTCTTATCTTATCTTCGGATAAGCCCAGAATTGCACACATTTTGCCCTTTCCTTCAGGAACAGCATTTTGCATGAACCGTCCCCTCTTTTGTACCAGGGGGATAACCTGTGACGGACTAAACACACCACTTACCGTAAGCGCTGAATATTCGCCCAGACTCAATCCGGCAGCCGCATATGGCTTAACATCGTATTTAGATAAAGCTCTGTATGCAGCTATGGACATGGTTACGATTGCTGGCTGTGTATATTCAGTACGGTTAAGGTCCTCTTTATCGCCTTTAAAGATTATATCCGAAAGCTTAATACTGAGGCTTTCATCAGCCTCTTCAAACACTTCCTTACATTCGGTAAAGTTGTCATAAAGCTCCTTACCCATACCTATATATTGAGAACCCTGCCCCGGAAACAGATAAGCTATCTTCTCCATATCAACCTCCACTAAGCAGCTTGTTGGCCTGAGTCATTAATTCCAATATAATTTCCTTACAGCTTTGCTCCTTATTTACAATAGCGGCAATCTGACCGGCCATAATACTGCCATTATCCATATCTCCGTCTATAACCGCCCTCGCCAGGGCTCCTGCTCCAAGTTTCTCATATTCATCGAGGGGAGCCAGTCTTTGATCAAGCTCAATAAACCTTCTGCTCAATTTGTTCTTAAGTATTCGAACCGGATGTCCCGTCCTTCTTCCCGTAACAATAGTATCGATATCCTTGGCATTAAATATCCTCTTCTTATAATTCTCATGTACAGTACATTCATATGCCGCAAGGAAACGGGTTCCCACCTGTACGGCATCAGCACCAAGCATAAATGCCGCCGCCATACCTCTTCCGTCTCCGATGCCCCCTGCCGCAATGACGGGAACATCTACTGCATCCACAATCTGTGGAACAAGTACCATTGTGGTTAATTCCCCCACATGGCCTCCCGCTTCCGTACCTTCGGCTATTACGGCATCTGCACCGCTTCGTACCATTCGCTTGGCAATCGCTACGGAAGGTACCACGGGGATCACCTTAATGTCATGAGCCTTCCACATATCCATGTACTTACCGGGTGTCCCCGCTCCGGTAGTAACAACCTTAACCCCTTCCTCACATACCATCCTTGCCATATCATCAGCATAGGGACTTAGTAGCATGATGTTCACTCCGATTGGCTTTTTGGTTATTTCCTTAGCCTTTCGAACCTCTTCCCGTATCAGTTTTGTAGGGGCTGTTCCTCCTGCAATAATACCAAGCCCTCCGGCTTCCGATACTGCAGCAGCCAGGGATGCATTGGCAATCCAAGCCATTGCACCCTGGAAAATGGGATATTCTATTCCTAACATCTCACAAATTTGTGATTTCATAAAAATACTCCTATTCAGCTTTTCTTTTTTCAAGATAGGCTTCAATATCACTGATAGTATTGATATTCTCCGTGTCCTCTGTAGGTATCTCTATACCGAATTCTTCCTCTAGACTCATGATAATCTGAAATAGATCCAGTGAGTCCGCATTCAGATCGTTCTTTAATGATGTCTCAGGCTTTAAGTCAGCTATTTCTACTCCTAATTGCTCTGCCACTACCTCTTTTACCTTGTTTAAATCCATAATAAAAACCTCCTTGATTTGTTATATATAAATTCTCTTAGCTCCATTCCAAAAGAATTGAACCGCTTGTCATCCCACCGCCGAATCCAACCAGTATAATTTTGTCACCCTTTTTTATCTCATTGCCGGAAACCAGCTCATCCAATGCTATCCCAATGCTTGCCGCAGAAGTATTGCCATATAGGTCCAAATTCATATAGAACCTTTCTATGGGAATTTTAATGAACTTTGAGGCCTGCTCAATAATTCTTTGATTGGCCTGATGGGAAATTATGAATTTGATTTCCTCTTTACTTATCTGTGCCCTGCTTAGAAGAGTATTAATATTGTCTGTAATGGTTCGTACGGCGTATTTAAATACTTCCTGCCCAAGCATCCTAATCCTGGGCACTTTATGTGTAATACCAGAATCCACATAGGGATTTTCCAAGGGAACCGCTTCACAGGTTAAATAATCATATTTACTGCCGTCAGCCTCCAGATTGGATGTGAGTATTCCACCATCCCCCTCAGATTTAGCCATAACCACTGCTCCCGCACCGTCTCCGAACAGAACACATGTAGACCGATCCTCCCAATCCAGAACCTTTGACAGGGTTTCGGCACCAATCACCAGAGCATTCCTATACATTCCGCTCTTTATAAACTGCTCAGCCGTAACCATTCCATAAATCATGCCGGTACATGCGGCGGTCAAATCAAAAGCCGCCGCATTTACGGCCCCCAATCTATCCTGAATAATACATGCACAGGAGGGCATGAAGTAATCCGGGGTAATAGTTGCACATATAATTAAATCAATATCTTCCGGCCTGAGTCCTGATTTGTTAAGAGCCCTTAGTCCGGCTTCATATGCCAAATCCGATGTACTCATTCCGGTTGAAATCCTTCGCTGCCGTATTCCTGTTCTTGTACTTATCCATTCATCACTTGTATCAACAATATTACTTAAATCATCATTGGTCATTATATTGTCCGGAAGATATTTTCCGGTCCCAATTATAACCGCACGGCTCATCATGGTGTCCTCCTATTAGATACTTTTACTGTTTTTTTGTGAAGGCAAATATATGTCCTTAAGATGCTTATTCAGTTTTTTAAGAGCAGATAGTAAAATCTCTTCCTCATCAATAGTAAAATCACTCATGATTTCCTTAACCATATCCAAATGAAATTTCTCATGAATACGATATGCCAGCTTGCCCTTATTGGTAAGACTGACATTAACTATCCTACGGTCCACGTCGCTTCTGGAACGTTTGGCATAATCCTTCTTAATAAGCTTATCCACCGCTGTGGTTAATGTACCCATGGTTATATCCAGCCTGGCGGCAATCTCAGACATAGTTCTTGATCCGTATAAGCCGATAGCCTCGATTGTATGAATCTCCGTAATGGATAGGTCTTTAAATGCACCATTCTTAATTGAAAATTCTTCGATGTGGGTTATGTCATCATATATCTCCACCAACAATTTGTTTATTTCCAAGAACTTTTCTTTCACATGATTCACTCCTATATATTAATTATCAAATAGTTAAAATTATTTTGTTTTACAAATAGTTTGATAATCAAAATATATAATATATTACATTCTATGTCAAGGAATATTTTTTGACACAATATATAAATATTTATGGGCAACTCCGAAACATTTTGTCTCGAAGTTGCCCATTATGAAGTATTTTTATCTGAATCTTATATTACAGCTCGTACAGTAGCTCTCCGTAAGAAGGAACAGGCCACAGCTCTTTATCGACTATACACTCCAACTCATCGATGGGTGAACGAAGATCCGTCATTGCAGGTTTTACCTTATAATAGAAAAATTCGGCTCTGTCTTTAAATTCTGTCTTGGTATTAGCCTCCTCTACCAGTGTACGAAGCTTCTGCAATGCAGTCCTGACTTCCGATAAAAGCTTTGATGTCTCCATAAGCAGCTCTCTTTGCACATCCAGATTTGCCTCCGATATTGCATCCTTTACAGAGTTAATAGAGTCTGCCAGCATTGTAGTATACTTAATTACCGCAGGAATATACTGTATACTTGCCATCATTATCATTGTCTTGGCTTCAATATTAATTGCCTTGGAATATGAATCGTACAGTACCTCCTTGCGGGCAATCAGCTCTGATTTTGAAAACACCTTATGTTTCTCAAACAAATTGATAGACTTTTCAGAAACCAGAACAGGTATTGCTTCCACCATGGATTTGAGATTGGGAAGCCCTCTTCTTTCGGCTTCTTCCACCCAATCCTTGGAATAACCATTGCCATTATATATAATCCGCTTATGTTCACATATGGTCTTTCTAATCATCTCATGGACTGCCGCATCGAAATCCTCTGCCTTCTCTAATTCGTCGGCCATTTCACTCAGCACATCCGCTACTATTGTATTGATAACGGTATTTGCAGTTCCGATTGACATAGAGGAACCGACCATTCTGAATTCAAATTTGTCGCCTGTAAAAGCAAACGGGGATGTACGGTTCCTGTCGGCACCATCCTTATAGAGCTCGGGAATCGAATGAACTCCTACGTTAATTCTGACTCTTTCATCACATCCTGTTGCTTCACCGTTCTCTATCAGCTGGTCAAATAAGTCTTCAAGCAAAGAGCCTATAAATACAGATATGATGGCAGGAGGTGCCTCATCCTCCCCGAGTCTATGGTCATTACCCGGGTTAACTGCGGAAACTCTCAGAAGATCCGCATGAAGGTCCACTGCCTTTATTACGGCTGACAAAAACAACAGAAACTGTGTATTCTTATGGGGTGTTTTCCCTTGTTTTAATAGATTTACACCGGTATTGGTAATCATTGACCAGTTGTTATGCTTACCTGAGCCGTTGACTCCCGCAAATGGCTTCTCATGAAGCAGACAGGCCAGATTATGACGGTTTGCCACCCTTTTCATACATTCCATAACCAACTGGTTGTGATCCGTGGCAATATTGGCTGTGGAATAAATAGGGGCAAGCTCATGCTGTGCAGGAGCGGTTTCATTATGCTGTATCTTAGCGGTCACACCCATTTTCCATAGCTCTACATTAAGCTCCTTCATAAATGACGCTACCCGTTCCTTAATAATTCCGAAGTAGTGATCCTCCATCTCCTGTCCCTTAGGGGGCATGGCACCAAAAAGAGTCCTTCCTGAATATATTAAGTCATCCCGCATTAAATATTTGGCCTTGTCCACCAGGAAATACTCCTGTTCAGGGCCAACCGACGGGTTTACATTGGTCACATCTTCATGACCGAATAGTTTAAGTATACGAACAGCCTGTTTGCTAAGGGCCTCCATGGACCTAAGCAGAGGTGTTTTCATATCCAGGGCTTCTCCCGTATATGAACAGAACGCAGTCGGAATACATAATGTCACGCCCAGGGCATCCTCCCGCAGAAATGCCGGTGATGTACAATCCCAGGCTGTATAGCCTCTGGCCTCGAATGTGGCTCTCAGACCTCCGGACGGAAATGAGGATGCATCCGGTTCCCCCTTGATTAATTCCTTACCTGAAAATTCCATAATAACCCGCCCGTCAGATGTGGGGGATATGAATGAATTATGTTTTTCGGCAGTTATACCCGTCATAGGCTGGAACCAATGAGTATAATGTGTAGCCCCATGCTCAATAGCCCAGTCCTTCATGGCGTTGGCAACGATTTCTGCCACACTGGGGTCTAGATCCTCACCGTTTTCAATTGTTTTCTTAAGGGCCAAATAGGTTTTCTTCGGTAGTCTTTCCAGCATTACGGCATCGCTGAAAACGTCTATTCCGAAAATATCAGTTAATCTTTCTGACATAAGCTTTCCTCCCAGCTTCTATTCTAAATACCACTCGTCCTTTCCGGTTTCCTCCGGTGGTCCTTCGGATACAGGCATATACTTCTTGAATATATGCTCCAGCATAAAGGAATTCACTAATGCAATGGTTGCCGGAGCTATAAACACAAAAGGAAAGAATTGCAGGTATACTATTGCAAATGCCGCTAATACATAGACAATCATCATCAGTAAAGTAAAATGAATATGACGCATTGACATAAATATGGCTGCCTTTATAAGCTGCTTTACCGTCATATCAAACCTGGACAGAATAGGGAATATATAGATTGACGATGCAAGTACCAGAAAAGTAATTCCGATAAATACACCCATCAGCAGTGAGCCCTTTGTACTGTCCGGTGCAGTCAATCCATATGCATATGCCAGGTCAAAACCTAAGATAACAAATAAAATGGTCATTAATACACCGATAATAGCTGCCCTTTTAAAGTTAAGTCTGAACGATTTAAAGAATTCTCTAAATACATATCCTCTTTCTCTTCGTATAACCTTAACAACGACATAATACAGTGCTGTACATGCCGGTCCGATTGTAATAACAGGGATACATATTAATATAAATGCAATGCTTATAAACAGCATGTCACACACTTTACTCAGTATCGAAAAAAGCGGATTATCCATGTTAAAAAAATTACCCATATTTTATCTCCCTTTTCGTAATTCAATATTTCTGTATATTTTAACACAAATCGCATTTATATGAAAGTGAAAAATTGTTATTTAATTGTTATTACAAGCAAAAGGGGATGTTTCATATCAAATGAAACATCCCTCTGAATCTTAATTTTTAGAAGCAGTCGTCAAGAAGCTGGAAGTATGCCTGTGCATGAACACATGCGGGACAAATATCCGGTGCCTCATCTCCTTCATGTACATAACCGCAGTTTAGACATTTCCAGAATACCTTCTCGTCCTTTTTGAATACCTTTCCATTCTCGATGTTGGCAAGAAGCTTACGATATCTTTCTTCATGATGCTTTTCAACCGCAGCAATAAGTAGGAAGCGTTCTGCGATATCATCAAAGCCCTCCTCCTTAGCAACCTTTGCAAAAGCAGGGTAATCCACTTCTGCTTCTTCATGCTCTCCGGCAGCCGCTGACTTTAAGTTGGCAATAGTATCTCCATATGCAAAAGGATATGTAGCATTAATCTCAACCGGAGCGGGATTCTCGCCATCAAGATACTGAAGAGCAAACTTCATAAATACCTTGGCGTGTTCCTTCTCATTCTCAGCTGTCTCTAAAAATATGTTCTGAATCTGTTTATAACCCTCTTTACCTGCAACTGATGCAAAATAGGTATATCTCATTCTGGCCTGAGACTCACCTGCAAATGATTTCATAAGATTTTCTAAAGTCTTTGTTCCTCTTAAATTACGCATAATTACCTCCTATGTATTATGATAAGGCTTTTTTGTTGCATAATATATAATAGCATATTTTTCATATTTTATCTAGTATCATCTAAATGATATATCCGCTTCTGTTTCTCTATGATAACGAATGAATAAACAGTCCGCTTCTAAGTTTTGGCTCGAACCAAGTGGATTTAGGGGGCATTAGCTTACCCGCATCAGATACCTCGAAAAGCTCTGTAATAGATGTCGGATACATTGAGAAGGCAACATTCATATCCTCAGATACGCGTCTTTCCAATTCCTTAAGGCCTCTTATCCCCCCGATAAAATCAATTCTCTTGTCCACTCTTGGGTCCTTAATCCCCAGAATCGGATTAAGAAGATAATTCTGAAGAATAGACACATCCAGTGACTCTACCGGATCATCATTGTCTGTTATGGCTTCCTTAGCCCTTAGGCGGTACCAGGTACCGTCCAGGTACATCCCAAAGGATGCCTTCTCAGTCGGTGAATAAGGTGTCACTCCAAACTCATTTATCTCAAAATACTCTTTTACCCTGTCAAGGAACTGCTCCTTAGTGAGTCCGTTCAAATCCCTCACGGCACGATTATAAGGAAGAATCTTTAGCTGATCATGGGGAAACAGCACTGAAAGGAAGAAATTAAATTTTTCTTTGCCGGTATATCCCGGATTTTCCTTTCTTCTTTGAAGTCCCACCTTCACAGCCGATGCAGACCTGTGGTGTCCGTCGGCTATATATATCTCTGAAATCTCAGAGAAGGCGTTCTGTATGGCCGCAATACTTTTCTTGTCAGAGATTCTCCATACATGATGCCCTATACCGTCGTCTGAAGTAAAATAGTAAAGCGGCTCATCGGTCTTCGCTTCATTAACCACCGCATTAATTTCCTCCCTGGAACGGTATGCAAGAAAAATCGGCCCCGTCTGAGCATTGCAGACATCTACATGACAGATTCTGTCAAGTTCCTTATCTTCTCTCGTGTTTTCATGTTTCTTTATGACATTATCAAGATAATCCTCTATTGAAGCACATGCAACAATACCGGTCTGTGACCGGCCGTCCATTACAAGTTCGTAGACATAATAGCATTCTTCATTATCTACCACCAGATTACCCTGCTCAATCATTTCCTGTAATAATTCCCTGGCCTTCATATATACCTTTGCATCATAAGTACTTACATCGTCACTAAAGTTCGTCTCTGCACGGTCAATTCTTAGGAATGATAAAGGCTCCTTTAAAATTTCCTGTTTTGCTTCTTCGCGGCTATATACATCATAGGGCAAAGCTGCAATTCGATGTGCAACCGACTGGTTGGGTCTGGTACAAATAAATGGGTTCACAACTGCCACTTTAGTATCCTCCTGTTTTTTATTATATAAATCCTCTTATAAAGAATTCTAAGCCTTTTTTCATAAAATGCAATAGGTTTTAGAAAAGGATGTCCTTAGGACATCCTTTTGACATTTACATATACTCTATAAATAATTATTATTTAACACGTCTTACCTTTAACACTCCATCAATAGAGCTTAGCTTATCAACCACTTCACCGTTTACGGATGTGTCAATATCAATAACGGTATAGGCATATTCGCCCCTGCTCTTATTGACCATATTGGCGATATTAACATTAAGAGCCGCAAAGCTGCCGGTAAACTGAGTAAGCATCTTAGGTATATTTCTATGAAGAATCGCTATACGCCCCTGTGTTGTACATACTCCCGCATCACAGTTTGGATAGTTAACGGAGTTCTTGATGTTTCCGTTCTCCATATAATCCATAAGCTGCTTAACAGCCATCATGGCACAGTTATCCTCGGATTCTTCTGTTGATGCTCCAAGATGAGGTATAGCTATGACGCCCTCCATTTTTGCGGTCTTGTCATTAGGAAAATCAGTGACATATTTCGCAACCTTACCTGACTTAAGGGCTTCCTCCATATCGTCATCATTAACCAGAAGATCTCTGGAGAAGTTCAGGATGATTACTCCGTCCTTCATCTTCCCGATTGCTTCCTTGTTAATCATTTCCTTAGTGTTGCTATCCGGATCATCGTCCTCAATAAGAGGCGTATGTACTGTAATATAGTCACAGTCTCTATAAATGTCATCTCTGCTCTTAACATGGATGACTCCTCTTGATAAATTCCATGCACTGTCTACAGAAATAAACGGATCATAGCCATATACGGTCATACCCAAATGAGTTGCCGCATTAGCTACCAATACACCGATGGCTCCAAGACCGATTACTCCCAGCTTTTTGCCTTTAATCTCCGTACCTGCGAATTGCTTTTTTCCCTTCTCTACAAGCTTACCTACGCCGGGTTCGTCCTTGATAGTCTGTACCCAGTTAACACCACCGATAATATCACGGGCGGCTAACATGAGCCCTGCTACAACAAGTTCTTTAACTCCGTTGGCATTGGCTCCTGGAGTGTTGAATACGACTATTCCCTTCTCAGCACATTTATCCAGAGGTATATTGTTAACACCGGCTCCTGCTCTTGCTATAGCCTTTAGGTTATCTGAAAACTCCATATCATGCATTGATGCACTTCTGACTAATATCATATCCGCTTCATTTACATCATCAGTCCTTATATAATCATCGTTAAAGATATTCAGGCCTATGGATGCAATCGGATTGAGACAGCTATATTTCATTATTATACTCTCCTTCCCTACTTATATAAATACAGTAAAATTATGAATTCTCCTCTTCAAATTTCTTCATGAATTCAACAAGCGCTTCTACACCCTCATAAGGCATGGCATTATAAATACTTGCTCTCATACCGCCAACTGTTCTGTGTCCTTTAAGGTTCTCTAACCCGGCCGCCTTTGCCTCCTTGACAAACTTGGCATCCAGTTCTTCATTACCCGTTACAAACGGAACATTCATTAATGAACGGTCCTCTTTAACAACGGTTCCCTTAAACAGTTTACTCTGATCCAAGAAGTCATAAAGAAGCTTTGCCTTCTTCTCATTCCTCTTCTTCATGGCTTCTAATCCACCCATGCCTTTAATCCATTTAAATACCTTTCCGCAAATATAAATACCATAAGCGGGAGGTGTATTATATAATGAAGCACTGTCAGCATGAATCTTGTACTTAAGCATAGTAGGTGTTCCCGGTAGTGTATCCTCTGTAATCAGGTCTTCCCTTATGATAACTATTACCACACCTGCCGGTCCGACATTCTTTTGTACTCCGCCAAACAGAACACCATATTTTGTTACATCGACCGGTTCTGACAAGAAACAGGAGGATATATCAGCTACAAGGGGTTTTCCTTTTGTATTAGGAAGAGTTTTAAACTTAGTACCATAGATTGTATTGTTCTCGCATATATATACATAATCGGCATCCTCTGATATCGGAAGATCGGTACAATCCGGTAAATAGGAGAAGGTTTTATCTGCCGATGATGCAATAGCATTGGCCTTTCCGTAAATAGACGCTTCCTGATATGCCTTCTTGGCCCACTGTCCGGTAATTATGTAATCTGCCACCTTATTCTTCATGAGATTCATCGGAACAGCGGCAAATTGTTGGGAAGCTCCCCCTTGCAGGAAAAGCACCTTATAGTTATCCGGAATGTTCATAAGCTCTCTTAAGTCCTTCTCTGCTTCCTGAATAATACTCTCGAAGACTTTAGATCGATGGCTCATCTCCATTACAGACATTCCTGAATCCTTATAATTTAGCATTTCATCTGCGGCTTCCTGAAGTACTTCTACCGGAAGCATAGCCGGACCGGCTGAAAAATTATAAATTCTTCCCATTTCTAATCCTCCCTTTTATTGATTTATTAACTGTGTCGTTATAATCCAAATCAAGTACCCTAGGCTATCTTATAGTATAGTCACTGATGTTTTACTTTAGTTTAGTAAAGTATTGTTATTATTATAAAACTATGTTATTTTTTTGTCAATATATTTTACTTATTCTCTAGGTCCTCTTCTGAAAATACCTCTTGAATAGGAGCCCCGGGAGCAACCATGGGCCATACCTTTTCATCACAATCGATTACACAGTCAATAACAACAGGCTCATTTAAGGCGAGTGCTTCCTTTAATGTCTCTTCAACTTCATCCGTCTTAGTGATACGATATGCCTTTGCACCCAAAGCCTCAGCCAGCTTAACAAAATCGACCTTATCATTCAGGGTTGTATGTGAATATCTTTTTCCGTAGAACAAGGACTGCCATTGGCGAACCATTCCCAGCACATGATTATTGAATACCAACTGAATAATGGGAATATTATATCTGGTTGCGGTTGCAATCTCATTCATATTCATCCTGAAGCATCCGTCACCGGCTATATTGATAACGGTAGCATCCGACCTACCTACTTTTGCGCCTATACAGGCACCCAGGCCGTAGCCCATTGTACCGGCACCGCCTGAGGATATGAAGGTCCTGGGTGATGTGTAGCGATAGTACTGTGAAGCCCACATCTGATGCTGACCTACCTCCGTTGTTATAATCGCCTTTCCATCGGTAAGCTCATATAGCTTTTCTAAGATATAAGGACCTGTAAGTATATCCTTTCTATAATTTAAAGGATACTTCTTCTTCATCTCAATAATATAGTCGACCCATTTCTTATGATTCTGTTGATCCAAAATACTGTTTAACCTTATTAATACCTCTTTAATATCTCCGATTATGGACTGATGAGTCATGACATTCTTATTGATTTCGGCAGGATCGACATCGATTTGAAGTATCTTTGCCTTACGGGCAAATTTATTGGCATTGCCGGTAACTCTGTCAGAGAATCTGGCACCGATTGTTACCAGTAAATCACACTCTGTTATACCCAGATTGGAGGGCTTGGTTCCATGCATACCGACCATACCGGTGTATCTGGGATCGGTACCGTCAAATCCACCTTTCCCCATAAGTGTGTCAGCAACGGGAGCATCTAACTTATCAACGAATTCCTTTATCTCATCATAGGCATTAGAAATTACGGCACCGCCGCCAATTAATACAAACGGCTTCTCTGCCTTCTTAATCATTTTTACAGCCAACTGTAAGTCTTCATCGGTTATCTGATCAACACTTCGCTCTATTGGCGGAATTTCGACTCTTTCATATTCGGCTACGGTCGTGGGGGCGGTTACATCCTTGGTGATATCCACAAGAACAGGTCCCGGACGTCCGGTCTGAGCTATACGAAATGCCCGCCTTAAGGTTTCTGCCAGCTTGTTAACATCCTTAACGATAAAATTATGCTTTGTAATAGGCATAGTGATACCGGTTATATCTACCTCCTGGAATGAATCCCTTCCCAGGTAGTTCTTTGCCACATTAGCAGTTATGGCAACCATCGGCACACTGTCCATATATGCTGTCGCTATACCCGTAACAAGATTTGTAGCACCGGGGCCGGAAGTAGCCATACATACTCCTACCTTACCGGTTGCTCTTGCATATCCGTCTGCGGCATGGGCAGCCCCCTGCTCATGGGAGGTCAGTATATGCCTTATTTCATCGCTATGTTTATATAGCTCATCATATATATTTAGGATAGCACCTCCGGGGTAACCAAAAACAGTATCAACCCCTTGTTCCTTTAAACATTCTATAACAATTCTTGAACCTGATAACTCCATATGATAACACCTCCATTAATCTGCTTTGGGAACCTCCAGGATAGCTCCACGGTTACCTGATGTAACCATTGCCACATATCTGGCCAAATATCCTGTAGTAATCTTTGGTTTACGCGGTTGCCATTTTGCTCTTCTGGTTTTCAGTTCTTCATCCGAAACCAAGAAATTGAGAGCATTATTTTCTATGTCAATACTGATAATATCGCCTTCCTCTACAAGGGCTATATTGCCGCCTACTGCCGCCTCAGGTGATACATGACCTATGCAGGCTCCTCTGGAAGCCCCCGAGAAACGACCATCGGTTATCAGTGCTACGCTGGAGCCGAGTCCCATACCGATGATGGCACTGGTGGGATTTAGCATTTCTCTCATCCCCGGTCCACCCTTTGGTCCTTCGTAGCGTATGACCACCACATCTCCGGGATTGATTTTCCCTTTCAGAATGGCATCTATAGCATCCTCCTCACAGTCAAATACTCTGGCAGGACCTTCATGCTTAAGCATCTCAGGAGCAACGGCCGAACGCTTGACCACCCCTGAATCCGGGGCCAGGTTACCCTTCAATATTGCTATACCGCCGGTTTCGCTGTAAGGATTATCAATTGGTCTTATAACCTCATGATTAAGGTTGATGCTGTTTTTGATGTTCTCCTCCACAGTCTTTCCTGTAACCGTAATCAAATCAGTCTTTAATAATCCCTTCTTATTAAGCTCATTCATGACTGCATATACGCCGCCTGCTTCATGCAGGTCTTCCATATAGGTAGGCCCTGCCGGTGCCAGATGGCACAGATTAGGCGTTCTTTCACTGATTTCATTGGCAATATCTATATTTAGATCAAATCCGACCTCATGGGCTATAGCTGGAAGATGAAGCATGGTGTTGGTGGAGCATCCCAGTGCCATGTCAACGGTCAGAGCATTCAGGAATGCCTCTTTAGTCATAATGTCACGGGGACGTATATCCTTCTCAAGAAGCTCCATTATCTTCATACCGGCATGCTTAGCCAGTCGAATTCTCTCAGAATAGGCTGCTGGAATTGTTCCGTTGCCCTTAAGCCCCATGCCGATTGCCTCCGTCAGGCAGTTCATGGAGTTGGCTGTATACATACCCGAACAGGAACCGCAGGAAGCACAAATTTTATTCTCATACTCCTCCACTTCCTCCTCGGTCATCTTCCCTGCACTATAAGCACCGACGGCTTCAAATATACTTGACAGGCTGTGCTTCTGGCCCCTGATTCTTCCTGCCAGCATTGGTCCTCCGCTGACAAATATTGTGGGAATATTGAGCCTTGCAGCCGCCATAAGAAGGCCGGGTACATTTTTATCACAATTAGGAACCATGACAAGTGCGTCAAATTGATGAGCCATAGCCATGGCTTCTGTAGAATCAGCTATTAAATCTCTTGTTACCAGGGAATATTTCATTCCCTCATGTCCCATTGCTATGCCGTCACAGACCGCAATAGCCGGAAATACCACCGGTGTTCCACCGGCCATAGCGACACCCAACTTGACAGCGTCAACTATCTTATCAAGATTTATATGACCCGGGACTATCTCATTATATGAACTCACAATACCTATAAGAGGTTTATGTAGCTCCTCCTTTGTGAATCCCAGAGCATTAAATAATGACCTGTGGGGTGCCTGTTGAATTCCTTTTTTGACAGCGTCACTTCTCATAGTACTCCTCCAATTTAATATTTATGCATTACTTACATGACTGTAAGTAATTGTCGCTTTAAAGTAGTACAGTATATAATAAAGGATATTGTTATAAAAATCAATGACTAATTTATTTTTCTTTTTACAATAATCCCATTGAATGTTAATTATTATACAAATAATAATTCTTGTTGATTAGATGGCAGATTAATGTTAGTATTTTAGTGGTATTATTAAGTAAATACCTATTATATTCTCTAGGAGGTCCAATTATGACAATTGGTTTATCAGATTTCCTTCAACAGCTGTCAAATCCCGCATTACTCATAACAGTCTTGTTAATACTCGGAGTAATATTAGTAAATGGCTGGACCGATGCGCCGAATGCAATCGCAACCTGCATATCTACACGTTCTATTTCCCCAAAAAATGCAATTTTAATGGCTGCCGTCTTCAATTTCCTCGGTGTTCTACTGATGACCATGGTGAATAAGGCAGTCGCCGAAACCATATCTAAAATGGTATACTTTGGCGAAAGTAAGAATGCACTGGTAGCACTATGTGCCGCATTGTTTGCTATAGTTGTTTGGGCTACGGCTGCTTGGGCTTTCGGTATACCTACCAGCGAATCCCATGCGCTTATCGCGGGAGTAACCGGTGCTGCAATTGCGCTACAGGGCGGAAAAGGAATTAATGGCGGAGAATGGATTAATGTTATATACGGTCTGTTCATGTCCACTATTTTAGGATTTGGATTGGGCTTTGCTGTAACAAGATTTATTGGGTTTCTCTGTAAGGGAATGGATAAACGAAAAACAACCAAGTTTTTTAAGAATGCTCAGATAGCCGGTGGAGCAGCCATGGCATTTATGCACGGAGCTCAGGACGGACAGAAGTTTATGGGTATTTTCATGCTCGGTATCGTTCTGGCTGGCGGACAAGGTAGTATCTCGGTATTAGAGATTCCAATCTGGCTGATGGTACTATGCTCTCTTGTAATGGCACTGGGAACCTCAATTGGCGGTTATAAGATTATAAAAACAGTCGGTATGGGAATGGTTAAGCTTGATAAATTTCAGGGTTTCTCTGCAGACGCGGCAGCGGCATTAAGTCTACTTGTGGCATCCCTTGCCGGAATACCTGTCAGTACTACCCATACAAAAACCACTGCCATAATGGGTGTGGGTGCCTCAAAGCGTATTTCCTCAGTGAATTGGAATGTCGTAAAGGAAATGGTTGCCGCATGGGTCTTAACATTTCCCGGCTGTGGTCTGTTGGGATTCTTAATGGCTCATTTGTTTATGAAAATATTTTAAAATCTTGTTAATAATTAATAATGTAACGGAAGCAAACAAATTGTACTAATTATATAATAAAATACAATAAATATTGGAAGGAAGTAAACATTATGAAGAAAAAGCATGGTTTCAATTATTTTGAGGCATTTGTGGAATTATCAAAATACTCATTAACATCTGCTGAAAATCTACATAAGATTTTAGCTAATTTTAATCCATCCGAATTATCAACAAAGGTAACAGAAATGCATGAAATTGAACATAATGCAGATCTTTCAAAACATGTTATCATGAATCATCTTGTAAAGGAATTTCTTCCTCCGATTGAACGTGAAGATATTACCACCTTATCTCAGGAAATCGATGATGTTACCGACTCCGTAGAGGATGTTCTGCTTTTTGTCTCAATGTTCAATATTAAAACCATTCGACCTGAAATACTTAAATTCACCGAATTGATAGCAGACTGCTGCAAATCGATGTATGAGGCATTAGTGGAGTTTCAGAATTTTAAGCATTCAAAGACACTTCATGATAAAGTCGTGGAGATTAATCGCCTCGAAGAAGTGGGCGATGGTCTGTATTTTGAAATGATGAGTAACCTATTCAGATCCTCAAAAGACCCGGTAGAATTGATGACCTGGACCGAAATTCTTCATAAGCTGGAAAAATGCTGTGATAACTGTGAGGACGTAGCAAATGTTATTGAACAGATAGTTATGAAGAACTCATAATAATGTCTTAATGCCATATCCAATTGTGTTCGCACAGGAAAGGTTTGTGTAAATAATGAATATAGAGAAAAGGAAGGCATTTATACTAAATGTAATATATATTGCATTAATCTTAGGGCTAGGTTATATAATCATAAAATACACCCTACCTCTTTTGATGCCGTTTATTATAGGATTGATTATCGCTGTGCTGTCCCGCAGAATAATTGATTTTATAGAAAAAAAGACCCGCATCAAGCGTTCCATCGTTTCCATTATAGTGCTTATATTATTTTATGGGATTCTGGTATTGATCATAAGCATGATAGGGGCAAGGGTTTTTACCTTTTTGAAGGATGTATTTGGTCAGTTACCTGATCTTTACAGATATTCTATAGAACCTGCCCTGGTAAAGATAACTGATAATCTAATAGAACAGTTTCCGGATATAAAGCCATACTTAGAGGAGTTTGCACTAAACATAAGTGATACCTTATTCACCTATGTTAAGAATGCATCCACTACGGTAATTTCCACAATTACAGGCCTTGCGGGAAAATTACCATCTCTACTAATTAAGCTGATATTCACCATAGTATCCTCTTTCTTCTTTACAATCGACTACTATAAGATATCTGACTTTGTATTGCGACAGTTCAAGGGAGAACGCAGGGAAATGGTGTTAAAGCTTAAGGATAACGGTGTGGGAACAATCGCTAAATTTATTAAAGCATACTCTGCTATTATATCCATCACCTTCCTGGAACTGTCTATAGGCTTCTGGATACTGGGAATACCTAATCCGTTCCTGTTCGGTGCCATGATAGCTTTTATCGATATCCTGCCTATTCTGGGAACCGGTGCCGTGCTTCTTCCATGGTCGGTTATTGCGTTGGTTCTCGGTAACACCAAGATCGGTATAGGGATGTTCATTCTCTATATTATCATAACGGCAGTACGTCAGACGATTGAGCCTAAGATAGTCGGACAACAGATAGGTCTTCACCCCATAATTACTCTGATTTTAATGTATGTTGGAGCTCAGCTGATGGGCGTGTTGGGATTACTGCTCCTTCCGGTCATAGCAACAATAATTAAAACACTAAACGATGAGGGAACGATTCATCTATTTACATAAAATAATTTAGAAGAACTAATGCATCTGATTTAATCGAAGCATTAGTTCTTCTTTAGATAATTAACTAAATGAGTCTCTCTTAATAAAGGTTGAGCAATCCGTTTCATCCGAGTTAGATGCATTTCTTGGTTCTACCTGTATTTGCTCTGCAGAACAATGATCTCCGTTCATATAATATTCACAGGTGTTTACAATACATTTAATGCCTTCATTCGGTTTATCCATTTTTCTTATTGCCATTTTTCTATCCCTCCAAACATTAGATTTACGCTTTTATTGTTTGTTGGTGAAAAGAAAATAATTCAGCAATATTAATAATTATGATGGAAAATTCTTA
>JAAYTK010000102.1 GCA_012523775.1 Clostridiales bacterium
AACCTCACCCACCTAATCGCCTTATCAAGTTTCTGTTCGTAGGCTCGAGAACTTTGCTACACCACTTCCTTCATCCATGTCATTACTGACACCAACTTGTGGTTCGCTACACTTGGCGGTAAATACCCGTGGCTAGACTTTTACTAGCTAGATTAGTGCCATGCCTGGCACACAAAATAAAGGGAAACATACTGTTCCCCTTGATGAGTGTTTACTTTATTATTCTATGGTCTCTATGATATCTTTGCTTCTTATCAAAGAGGACATCAGGATAATAGCAGAGCCTATGAAAATAAATATATCTGCCAAATTAAATACAATATGTTCAATAGGCTTAATATTTATGCTAAAGTAATCCAGTACCTCGCCTCTCGTAAACCGGTCCTTAATATTACTTGCACCTCCGCCGATACAGAGTGACAGCCCCAGTTTCATCAGTCTCTTCTTCTTACAGGGCAGTATTATGATAAACAATAACACTACGATACCAAATACAATAGCCGTAACCCTTTTAACCAAATCAACTTTTTTCTCAAGTATATTGAAACAAAATCCTTTGTTGTATTGTTTTTTAAGTGTAATTTTACCGTTTAAGATTTTTCTGCTCTCACCTATACGTATATTATGTTCAATATAGTTCTTCAAATTACTGTCAAGTAGGAATACCGCTAAAGTAATAAGGATAAACACCATAAAGACTCCTCCTTTATGTCTTAGATGCCGATTTAAAACTTCTAATGTATTAACTTATATGGAAAGAGACATATTTTTTTAATAGCAAACTTCCTTTTTTGTTTCTTATATTCTGAAAGGAGGGATAATGAACATAGAATGCTTCATTCTTTTTTAAACTCTTTATCCTGTCTTCCAGTTTATTAAACTCAGGATCATAAACAAGCTTTACTCTGCCGGAATCGAATATGTCCTTTAGCCTCGTAAATGCGCATGCCAGCAAAATAACGTTCATATCTCCTTCGTATATGATAATCTCTGACCGTTTCGAAAGAGAAATCAGCTCATATATATGATACCCAAAGCCTAATCCATATATAACATATTTATTTACATTTGTTTTATACCAATGTCTTGCCAGCATGAAGGCTTCAGAATATATCCTACCATTGGTATGAAAATAGAAATCCGCATCTTCATTCCTTGCTGCAAGAGTCATCAGCCCACAGGACGAAAACTCCACCCTGTAGCCCTCCTTAAGGAGCTCCTGTGGATCAATGGAGTCACTTAAGAGCATATCACTGTCTATACAATTGTTCTTTAGCATATTCAGGTTCTCTTGGTAATCATCTTCTTCAAAGGCTATCTCCTCCCTGCTCATGATAAGCTCCTGGACTCCTATTATAAAGCTTATCAGCTGCAGTTCAAGTAAATCGGCAAGGAGGATATAATCTCCCTTTTTATAAGATTCCAATATGGCACTCAACATCTCCATGACCGAATCGGTTGAAACCAGTTGGAAATACTCCCGATTAACAATAATCGATTCTATAGAATTTCTAATTAGGCCTATCGAATCTGCGATTATGCCAAGGGCTATATCATTCTGCTGTTCGCGAAAATAACAAATAGCCTTATCCGTCTGCTCCAGCAAAGCAATATTCTTATAAAATATAGCCTTTATATTATCTGTCACGATGGTCACCTCAAACATTCCATACTATCTTATGTAAAGAGATGTAACTTGAATACTCTTATATCTTACTACCTTCTTGGTAGCCGAATTTATTTCATATATCGTTATATATTCTCCTGCACTAACCGGAATGTCAGCCTCCTGAACAAACGCGGTTCCTGTGATGACGTTTTCCGTATGAAGTCCTTCTACCTTCGTTCCGGTCCGTGTATATACCAGTTCATTACCGGGTCTTACCGTAGTAAGTACCCTTATTGATGTAGTACCGACAGCAGTTCCCTTGGACGCAGTAGCCGTTAAGGTTGTTGCGGGAGTAGGACTCTGTATGGTTAATTTTATAGCGGTCTTATCCACCGTACCGTTCTTAAAGCTGATATATAAGGCTCTGCTGTAACTGTTAGGCAATTCATTTAGTGTATCCTTATCAAGCGTTACATTAATGGTATATTCAATGCCGGGATTTAATGGATCCGTTACATTAGAGGTTGAGGTAAACTCAAGCTCTCTGGTACCAAACTTAATCGATCTTATCTCTGTTTCAAACGGAAGCTTTCCAATACTATTAAGAGTAATGCTAAAGCTTATGCTGTCTGAAATACCCTTAACAAAGGTGAAGTTCTGAGGTGCAATAACCGGTATTGCAGGATATTCGATCTTATGCTTTAAGTAAGTAGATGCTAATTCGTAATCTACCGCAGGCAGGTATTTGGTCGCGGCCTTTGATTTGATTTCTCTCTGCCTTATGTATACATCACTACCCTCTACTGCTCTACTGGAAAGAACCTTCACAGGGGTGCTTCGTGTAATGGTATACCATGATACTCTCTCAATATCAAAGAATTCTCCGGGCCTAATAACTGCATATTGATAAGGGTTGTCGGCTGAAGCTGATGGAATGGTAACTGAGATGTTTGCCGAGCCATTATAGGTTATATAAATATTAGGGTCTGAAGGGTCGGCATTTTCCGGAGCCTCTCCCTTAACTATATAACCCGGAAGAACTCTCTGTTCCTTCAGCTCAATTTCCGTTATTTTAGATGCGGCTGCCCTAGCTGTAGCATAATCTCTTATCTCAATCAACATAGCCGGGAACCTGGTTGCAGGTGTAAATCCGTCTGCAGTATTACCTAATATAACTGACAAAGGCACTTTTCTTATAGATTTATCGGTTACCTTAACCCAATTTGATGTTACTCCTCCGTAGGTTACACGATATTCCTTGCCATATCTGATATCTGCGGTAAATTTTTCACCGTCAATTCCTACCACTACCGGTGAAGCCTTCTTCGCAATCTTCAGTCTAACCTCTTTGCTGACTCTTCTGCCTTTGGTACCGTCCTTTGCAGTTGTATCGTTTAATGCCTTAATTCTAAAGTACAGATCGGCACCTTTAATCTGAAGCTTCTCAAGCTGTGCCACCGTAAGACTTGATGTGTCCCTCCATGAACCATTCTCACCTTTTCTCCATTCAAGGTCATCAAAATTTATAGGATTGTCACCGGTTCCCGCCGAAGACATAATGTTGAGAAGCTGTGCAATTGTAGATGTCTTATTAAGCCCTGCCATTCTGTCATAGCTTATGGACACCTCAAGCTTTCTGGCCCTTTCCTTTAAGGTAATTCTACGCTGTGTACCGTCTTCTCCTTTAATAACAATAACCTGTTCAGCCGTGGGTGATACCCATGAAAAATCTATTGTCGATGTTTCGCCCTCATCTGCAAGCATTGTTTCCCATGAGTTTCTTGCCGCATCATTCTCTGTGGCAAAGTATATCTTTGCATTTCCGTTATTATTTACGACAATTTCCTCATTGACATAATCCACTTTGTCTATGGTTATCGGGGATGCTGCATAGGCAGAACTCATATTCAATAGCAACAACGTAGCGAATATCAGACTAAATGACAAAAAAATTCGTATTTTACCGACATTACGTTTTATCATTCATTATACCTCCTTCAATAAACTGGTTGATTTATCTATCTAAATGAATAAATGTCTCTATAATGGTTATCGGTTAATATATAGAAATTATAAACCTATTTTACATAAAACGTTACATATAATTGCCTCCGCTTACATTCAAGTTGACCATATAATGAAACATTCTATACTCGTTCATATACTCATCCTACTTATTTATTTTACTCGTCAACAGCTCTATAAACTCACCTACATTCCGTGTTTTAGTAATCTCCTCTATAGTAAACTTCACGCTGAATGCCTTTTCAATCTCCAGAATCAGTTGAATATGGGTTAATGAATCCCAATCATCAATATCCTTTGCACTCATCTCATCATATATCTCTAACTCATCGTCCTCAAATACATCTCTAAAAATTTCTTCCAACCTTTGTTTTACACTCATAAAAACTCCCTCTTTCTCCTATGTTACTTGGTTATAATAAAATAAGGCTTTTTTGTCCAACTACTTAAATCATCTAAAATATATAGGTCACTCTCCGGATCTGTCTTATATATCTCATCTGTCTTATTCAGAGGCTTAAAGCCGTATTCCGTATAAATATTCTTAACCATACCGTTTTTTGCAGTGCCTATATATTCTCCTACCACCTTATCACAGCCCATCTCTGATGCTGACATAATTATATTTTCCATTGCGAGATTCTCAATACCCCGCTTCAAAACCCTGCAGCTCATAACCCAGGTATCAATAAAGCATATGTTTCGTATTTTTTTTAATATGATGCATGATATAATTCCATACTCACTGAATTTATCGCTTAAAGATATGCTTATTAAGCGGTAGTTATTATCCGTTCTAAACTGTTCAATCTGTGCTTCGTTATATCTGCGAGTCCTTAAGTTGAATTGATTTGTTTTGTTTATTAATTGTAAGAACCTTGTGAAATCCGCAGTATCCATATTCTTAACCGTTGCCTGCATATCAAGATCCTGTAAGTATTCATTATAATCATTATAGCTCAGACTGCTTAAAGTCATCTGCCTTTTATGTATATATGACTGGCTTCGGCTAATATCCTCTTTTGTTATATAGCTCCATTCGAATGGATTTTCAAAGGCTAATGCCGAAGCATAATAAGCCGGGTCCTCAGGAACATTTACTACCCAAACCTCCGGTAAGAACCTTTTGACAATTTCTCTTTCGACCGGATTATCATCAAAAAACACCAGACTGTCAACTCCGATGTTTAATTCACCGGCTATTTGCCTGAGATTAGATGCTTTATCTTCCCAATTTGCAATAAAGCAGGAAATATCATCTAAGCTCAGAATCATTTTTTTATTTTTTAAGAAGGGCTCCTTAGCTATATCCAGATCATTTTTACTACATACCGCGAGAATCACCCCTCTGTTTTTCAAATCTAATACGTATTGCTGAAAAGAAAGATATGCTTCGCCTATTGGGTCATTGGGATCCAGATTAATTCCTTCGAATCCTAAATCTCCGACAATTCCTCCCCATAAGGTGTTATCCAAATCCAGCACCAGACACTTTCTTACGTATCCCTTATGGGCAGCAATCATTTTTGCAATAATATCTGCAACGTATCCGATTACCTCTAATGAAAAGGCCTGTTTGCTCATGAAATACGCTACATAATCAAACCATTTATTTTTACCTACATAGGATGCAATAAAATCCATATCAATAAAGTCGAGATTATTAGGCTTAGCATCCAATAACCTCTGATTTACGTTTTGAATATAATTAGTCTTGGAAAAAATATATTTATATTCAAGACTTCCCAATACCCTTAATGTAGGTATTACGAAATTAGTCTGTAATATGTGACATTTACATCTCTCATTAATATGGTCCCACAAATTACGATAATGGTCTTCTTCTCTCTTCAGGTGTAATTCTATTTCATCTTTATCAGCAAATAATCCGGGAACAATCTTAATGTCCTTATAGTTAGTCATAAGTATAATTATATGCGGATCGAATTTATATAAATCAGAATCATCTGACAGAACGTCCATTTCTATTCCGTCATACTCACCCTGATAAATATCAGCTTGTATACCATATTTTAATAAGAATACCTTTAATGCCATCACCAAATGCTGAATGCTGCACGAACCCAAAACCGCAATTTTGATGCAGTTCTCCTGTTCAGTGGCTTTTATGGTTTTAATCAGTTTTTTACCAAGCTTAAGTATTCCCAGATAATCC
>JAAYTK010000103.1 GCA_012523775.1 Clostridiales bacterium
ATCTATAACTCAATCTTGCCCAAATTTTCTATTCTCTCCCTTATATTCTCCTCAAATTCCTCATCTGTAAATTTAGGGTCTCTTGTGCTTCTCCATATATCACAAGGAACCTTATCACATTTACCACAATGACTATACTTATGGGTATTAACCGTACATTCATATATTGTACAAGCCTTACCCTCCGGCATATGGAATACCTTACCCTTAACTTCATTACAGCCCTTACACAGGTTACCATAGCAGTAACATGTCGAGCAATCAGCTCCACACACACTTATCATACTCATCAAATTCCCCCTTCTTCTCATCTACAACGTATATTATGTACCTGTTGTATTTGTTGCCTTGTATTTGTTACCTGGTACCGTCTGGTTTATCGTCTAGTTTTCTACCATCCGGTTACAGTTTCCTTCCGACATACATCAGATGCTCTGACCAACTGAGCAGGTGTTCAAGTTCTGCCAGCGCCTCTGCCATATCCAGCCATGCATCAATAATTTCCTGTGGTTGAGACATGATATTACTTTCACAGGGTGATGTAATGCTCTCCTGACCAAAATAATGTAGCTTTTCAATCGGAAACTGTGCCATGAATGGCAGCACCTCCCGCTGATGTATAAAAAATGCTTGGGTAAATGCTTCTCCCGCATAATTTCGATCTTCTAAAACAGCCTTATAATATTCAAACGCATTTGCATTGGTAATAGACTCCGGTTCATGTTTCATTGTGTAAATTATTCCCGCAAAAACGTTTATAAACGACACAAATATAACACCGCCGGGCTTCAATAGACGAAGGCTTGCGTTGATTGCCTTTATACGGTCGCTTTCCTCCAGTAAATGATATAGCGGTCCCATTAACAGAATACAGTCAAATTCACCCTTAATATTCTCATCAACCGTACGAACATCGCCGGACAGAGCATTCAGCGTAAGGCCCATCTCTGCTGCCTTCTTCCTCGCAAAGCTGACATTCTGAGGTGAGAGATCGAACAAAGTAACATCGCAGCCCTTTTTTGCCAATCGGATAGAATAACGTCCCGGACCTCCCCCTATGTCAAGCACCTTATCTCCTGCCTTAACATAACGATCAATATAGCGGCATGTGATAAGAAACTCGGGCCGATTATCTATACGCTCCCATTCGATTTCTACTGATTGGTCATAATAGTCTCTGATAATATCTGTTACGTTCATGCTAACCCTCCCCCACACATATTATATATATGTTTATATATTATATGTTATTATTCGGTTATTACAAGATAAATATGGAATATATTAATAATCAAGCAGTATCTCATATTAATTTTTCCACTTCTCGTATGTCAGTATTCGGATATTGCTTAAGCAAATGTTCAATTATTCTGTTCTTTGCTTCAGCCGTCCGCATTCCGTAAGCGCTTCTTACATGCTCCGCACCATAAAGCTTCTCGCTGAGCATATAATCTGCTACCGCCCATCCGTATTCCTGATTTTTCTTGTTCTTCCTTCTGCGAAAACCTCGAATAATCACATATGTCTTCATCTGAAGCTCCGAGACAGTCCCTTCGAAGTTCTTCTCGCCTTCCTTACCAAATCCGGCAAGTCTCTTAAGCTCATAGGAAGGTAGCATATCATATTCATTAAGTACATCAATAATCCTCTTCTGCCTTCTGCTTGCAAGCCCATCCTCATATCTGCTGTCAAAATCATATCCATCTCTCCGATATACCGCAAATATCGGAAACCATTCTCTCGATATAAAACCGGCCTTACCTCTAAACAGCTTGCCATAAGCTATTTCTCCCTCGCCTGCTATTAACTCTCTCCATATCCATGGGTCTTCTGTAACATCTCCGGACCACCACGAATCACTGGCCGTAAGCTCCTCCAGTGAGAAGCCCTCTATGCCTCCTTTAAAGAATGGCAGAAATCCGATATTTCTAATATATTTCTTGAGTTCATCAATGGTCTTAATACGTCTAGAATCTGAGCGATCCAGTCCCTCCATTGTCCATTTACCATCTATAGTAATCATTTCTACAACCCCTGTTTATCAAATATATGTATCAGATATTTAACTCATCCAGTGTCTTACCATAGGCAGGTAGGAATTCCTCAATAAATATTTCCACTTCCTTAAGCTTCATATCATCTATAATCCTGCGAATCGATTTTTTGGCACTCAGAAATTCGGTGTTACCTGCCTTTTCCTCCTCGATGCACTTTATCAGCGCTGCCAGCTTATCAGCTGCTTTAACCAGCTTCCATAGATACGAGTCCTCCTCTGTGGGATGAAAGATGTCCTCGTAGCTTTTCTGCATATATTCCGGCAGCATCTGATGAAGCCTTCTGGCGGCATGCTTTTCGACTTCCTTATATGCCCCCTGAATATTTTCATTAAAATATTTTACGGGTGTCGGCATATCTCCTGTAATAATCTCTGAGGCATCATGATATATCCCAATAAGTGCTGCCTTTTCTGCATTAAGTTTGTTCCCCAGGCGTTCGTTGCTGATAATCGCAAGAGCATGGGCCAGCATACTGACCTCCAGTGAATGCTCGCTAAGATTCTCCTGCCTCGAATTACGCATAAGTGACCATCGCTCTATGAACTTCATCCTGGAAATTATAGCAAAAAAATTAGATTCCATAAACAATCCCCCATTTTAATCATTAAGGTACTTCTTAAGATACTGACCGGTATAAGATTTCTCGTTACTTGCCACCTCTTCAGGTGTTCCTCTGGCAATAACAGTTCCGCCCTTGTCTCCTCCCTCGGGTCCCATGTCTATTATATAATCCGCAGTCTTTATAACATCAAGGTTATGTTCTATGACCACTACTGTGTTACCGGACTCACAGAATCTCTTTAAGATTTCAATAAGCTTATGGACATCAGCAAAATGCAGACCTGTGGTGGGCTCATCCAGAATATATATCGTCTTACCTGTACTTCGCTTGCTAAGCTCCGTTGCCAGTTTAATTCTCTGTGCCTCTCCTCCTGACAGAGCGGTTGAAGGATGACCAAGCCTGATATAGGATAGACCTACGTCATACAACGTCCCTATCTTTCTTTTTATGGAGGGAACATTCTCAAAGAATCGCAGTGCCTCCTCCACGGTCATATTAAGCACATCATATATGCTTTTACCCTTGTATTTAACCTCAAGGGTCTCGCGGTTGTATCTTTTACCTGCACATATTTCGCAGGGAACATAGATATCAGGAAGGAAATTCATCTCAATCTTTATTATACCGTCACCGCTACAGGCTTCACAACGGCCTCCCTTGATATTAAAGCTGAATCTGCCCTTTTTGTATCCTCTCATCTTAGCATCCTGTGTGGCGGCAAACAAATCTCTGATATGATCAAATACACCGGTATAGGTTGCGGGATTTGATCTTGGTGTTCTTCCAATCGGAGACTGATCGATATTAATGACTTTATCCAACTGATTTATACCCAGAATATCCTCATGACTTCCGGCAATTAAATGAGCTCGGTTTAACTCCTTAGCCAGTCTCTTATATAAAATCTCAGATATTAAAGAACTCTTTCCCGAGCCCGAGACACCGGTAATACAAGTCATGACTCCAAGAGGAATCTCCACATCTATATTCTTTAGGTTGTTCTCTGAAGCCCCGACTATTGTAAGGTATCCGGTGGGCTTTAGTCTTTCCTTCGGAACGGGAATCTTAATTTTTCCGCTCAAATAAGCTCCGGTGATAGAATCCTTACAATTAATAATATCCTCAACGGTACCCTCTGCAACCACGAGTCCACCATGCTCTCCTGCACCCGGTCCTATATCAATTATGTGATCCGCGGCATACATGGTATCTTCATCATGCTCAACCACCACCAGGGTGTTCCCCAGGTCCTTAAGGTCCTTTAACGCACTGATTAATTTGTTGTTGTCCCTCTGATGGAGTCCGATGCTGGGTTCATCCAAAATATATGCAACCCCTACAAGACCCGAACCAATCTGTGTCGCAAGACGAATTCTTTGAGCTTCCCCTCCCGATAAGGATGCTGTCGCTCTGGCCAGAGTAAGATAATCCAACCCCACACTGATCAGGAAGCTTAACCTTGTCTTTATTTCCCTCAGAATCAGCTCGCCAATCTTCAGCTGCATATCGGTAAGCTTAATATTATCCATAAATTTAGCCAACTCACTAATAGCCAGCTCAGTAAGCTCGGATATGTTCCTGTCCCCAACGGTAACGGCAAGGGCTTCTTTTTTCAGCCTCTTTCCTTTACATTCTCTACAGGGAGTTGACCTCATAAATGTCTCATATTCTTGTTTTATTGTATCAGAGCTTGTCTCTCTGTAACGTCTTTCTACATTCCTAATAAGCCCTTCAAAGACGACATCATATACCCCTTGTCCTCTTTGGCTTCGATAATGAACCTTTACTGACCTTCCGTTGGTACCGTGGATAAACAAATGCTTGATATGCTCAGGAAGATCCTTATACGGAGTATTCAAATCGAAATTATACTCCTTCGCCAATGCTTCCATAATACATCTGGTATAGCTTCCCTTATCCTTTATAGACTGCCATCCCGGCGCGGCGACTGCTCCTCCTATTAGACTTAGGTCTCTGTCAGGGATAAGCAGCTCCTCATCAAATTCCATCTTTATGCCTATACCATGACATTCCGGGCAGGCTCCAAAAGGATTGTTGAAGGAAAATACTCTGGGTTCCAACTCCTCAATACTAATTCCACAGTCAGGACAGGAGAAATTCTGACTGAATGTCTTTGGCTCACCATCTATAACATCAACAATCATAAGGCCTTCCGCAAGCTTCAGTACATTTTCAATTGAGTCGGAAAGCCTTTGTTCTATTCCTTCCTTAATAATCAAACGGTCTACAAGAATCTCAATATTATGTTTGAGATTCTTATCCAAATTTATCTCTTCGCTGAGTTCATATATACTTCCGTCAACTCTGACTCTTACATAGCCACTACGCTTAGCTTGCTCAAACAGCTTGGCATGGGCTCCTTTACGCCCTCTTACCACCGGTGCCAGCAGCTGAATTCTCGTACCCTCGGGAAGACTCATAATATCATCAACCATCTGGTCTACAGTCTGCCTCTTAATCTCTATGCCGCACTGCGGACAATGAGGTATACCTATTCTGGCATATAACAATCTGAAATAATCATAAATCTCAGTCACTGTTCCCACCGTGGATCTGGGGTTACGGTTTGTCGATTTCTGATCTATGGATATAGCCGGAGGAAGCCCTTCGATGCTTTCTACATTGGGCTTTTCCATCTGTCCCAAAAACTGTCTTGCATAGGAGGATAGAGATTCCATATATCGTCTCTGTCCCTCTGCATAAATGGTATCGAATGCTAAAGAGGATTTCCCTGAACCCGATAGACCGGTTAATACAACAAACTTATCCCTGGGTATATCTAAACTAATATCCTTTAGATTGTTTTCCTTAGCTCCTCTGATTCTTATATAATTCTTCTTTTCTGACATAACTCCACCTGTTCACATTCATCAATTTGTTTACTGCATATTAAAAATCCAGCAGATGTTTCTTTATCTCAATCATTTTATCACGCAACTCGGCTGCCAGTTCAAAGTTTAGCTCGGCCGCCGCAGTATGCATCTGCTTGGTAATCTTCTTAACCATATCATTTAATTCCTGCTTACTCATGGATTCTAAATCCTTTTCAATATCGTTGATATCCTGCTCAACCTTCTTTGATATGCTGATTAGGTCCCGTACCTTCTTCTGTATGCTGGTAGGAGTAATCCCATGAGTAATATTATATTCATTCTGAATCTGCCTACGACGGTTGGTCTCTTTAATCGCATTACGGATGGATTCTGTCTCCTGCTCTGCATACATAATTACTCTACCCTGTGCATTACGTGCGGCTCTTCCTATAGTCTGTACCAGTGATGTCTCCGAGCGTAGGAATCCTTCCTTATCGGCATCCAATATAGCCACTAACCCTACCTCGGGAATATCAAGCCCCTCACGCAACAGGTTAATGCCCACGAGCACATCAAATAAATCCATTCTCATATCCCTAATTATTTCGGACCTCTCCAAAGTATCAATATCTGAATGAAGGTATTTCACACGGATACCCACTTCACGAAGATAATTTGTTAAATCCTCTGCCATTCGCTTCGTAAGAGTGGTTATCAGCACCTTGTTCTTTTTGTTTACCTCAGTTCGAATCTCACCGAGCAGATCGTCAATCTGTCCCTCGACCGGTCTGAGTGACACCTCAGGGTCGAGCAAACCGGTCGGACGGATTACCTGCTCCACACGAAGCTGTTCATGCTCTCTCTCATATACAGAAGGGGTAGCTGACACAAATAGTATCTGACTAATCTTACTCTCAAATTCCTCAAAATTAAGAGGCCTGTTATCTAAGGCCGAGGGTAGACGAAAACCATAATCAACCAATGTCTGCTTTCTGGACCTGTCGCCGGCATACATTCCTCTTATCTGAGGTATAGTCATATGGGATTCATCTATTATTATTAAGAAATCATCAGGAAAATAATCCATAAGCGTATGAGGGGGCTTGCCCGGTTCGAGTCCTGTTAAATGTCTGGAATAATTCTCAATTCCCGAGCAAAACCCTGTTTCTCTAAGCATCTCAATATCAAAATTCGTTCTCTCAGATATTCGCTGTGCTTCCAGTAGCTTGTCCTCACTCTTAAAATAACGGACTCTTTCTTCAAGTTCAGCTTCAATATTACTTATGGCTACCTCCAGCTGGTCCGGTGCAACCACATAGTGTGATGCTGGAAATATTGCTATATGCTGTAGCGAATTCTTTATCTCTCCGGTCAGTATATCTATCTCCAGAATTCTTTCCACTTCGTCACCAAAGAATTCCACTCTAATCGCTATCTCAGCGGAAGACGCCGGGAAAATCTCCACGACATCTCCTCTAACCCTAAAGGTTCCTCTCTTAAAGTCCATATCATTTCTGTTATACTGAATGTCTATCAGTTTTCTAAGCACATCGTCCCTATCTCTTATCATTCCGGGTCGAAGGGATAGGACCATGTTCTGATAATCAATGGGGCTTCCAAGGCCGTATATACAGGACACACTGGCAATCACAATTACATCATTACGTTCCGTTAAAGCCGCGGTCGCAGAATGTCTCAGCTTATCTATCTCCTCATTAATGGACGAATCCTTCTCAATATAGGTATCTGTAGAAGGCACATAGGCTTCGGGCTGATAATAATCATAGTAGCTGACAAAATACTCTACAGCATTCTCCGGAAAGAACTCCTTGAATTCACCATAAAGCTGAGCTGCAAGAGTCTTATTGTGAGCGATTATCAGTGTCGGCTTCTGAATATTCTGTATAATATTTGCCATAGTAAATGTCTTACCGGAACCGGTTACACCCAGTAAGGTCTGACATTGATTACCGCTTAAAAAGCCCTCGGTTAAAGCACGAATGGCCTCCGGTTGATCGCCTGTCGGTTTAAAATCAGAAACCAACTTAAACTTCATATAAGTCACCTATCCTTAAATTCTATTATATGCACCAGTCTTTGTAAATGGATTATAGACTAATCCGTTATACGTGAGTATAACACAGTGAAATTGTAAAATCAATACTTTTTCGAATGTTTGTTCTATATCATCGATACTTATTGATTGCATTGAAATTATAACAGAAAAATACTATAATCAGATAAGAATTTAGAAATTATAACGAATATTGAAGGGAACTTTGAGAATATGAAAAAAGCAGAAAGCTATAAACTGATACATGCACAACTTAAATCTTTGATTGAAGGCGAAACACAGATTATTCCCAATCTAGCCAATGCCTCTGCATTACTTAATCTATCACTTGCAGACATAAACTGGGTCGGTTTTTATCTGGTCAAGGATAATGAGCTTCTTCTGGGCCCCTTTCAAGGTAAGCCTGCCTGTATTCACATCCCTATAGGTAAGGGGGTATGCGGAACGGCTGTAGCCCAAGGCAAAACCCAGCTTGTTCCTGATGTTCATGCTTTTCCGGGACACATCGCCTGTGACAGCGAATCCAACTCGGAAATTGTAATACCTATCTTTGTAGGTAATACCGTTGTAGGCGTACTGGATGTTGACAGCCCTGTATTTAACCGATTCGATGAGATTGATAGGGAAGGACTCGAGGAAGTAGCCAGGATATTATCCTTTGGCTGTAACTGGGATAATATTTAGAACTATTGGGGCTGTTGCAGATTATACCATGAGGCTAGTGTTCTGCAACAGCCCTTTTAATTTATTCACCCATATCCTGATTTTCAATTGTTTCCTCTGTCAACGGAAGGGTATCCAGAATTTCCTTTACCTTATCCATATCTATTCCGGAAAAATTCATCATAAGGCTTCCATTTCCAATAGTGTCACTATCAAACAGAATATCCGCCGTTATATAACCTCTTTCGATATGTTGCTTTAATGAGCATATAACACCACCCTTGGTCGTATATTCTGAGAATATAAAGTCTTCCTCTAATCCTACTTCTTCAGTATATACGGATGTTATATTCACTACGGACACATCGGATGGGATAAAAGATATATATATATACTCACCGGAAAAATCTCCTGTTTCATAACCATCCGTAAAAAATTCTGTTATAAGCCACTTTTGAGTTACGCCGTCCCTATTGTTCTCTAAGCATATATGACCTTTTTCGCTTAACAGATAATTGTCATAAATATATGATGGTATTAGATTAGGGTATCCAAGCTCTGCAAATGCCTCATCACCGCTTCCGAAGAAGGTACGTTTAGTATCTTCACCATACAAGGGTGTACCTTCTCCCAGTTCTTCATTCGTCATAAACTTAATCTTTTGTCTATGGGACTTTACCTTATAGCCGGCTGCCAATACCGTACCTGTTCCAACAAGAACCAGGGCAAGAACAATTACCGCAACCTTTGCCAATCTATGGCTCTTCCAACTATTATTTAGCATACTTCTGTTACGGAGATTTCTATTGGCATTATTTAGGCTGCCTGATTCATAATTTAGTATAACATCGGCAATGCTTCGATCCATTTCATTATCTATAGTCGGTTTTGTTAATATTCTTTTTAAATCTCTTTCATTCATATTAATCCCTCCAGTTCGATTTTTAACTTCTCCCTTCCACGCTTGAGCCGCATTTTTACAGCAGATTCAGATAGGTTCATTATCTCTGAAATTTCAGATATCCTATATCCGGATATATAATGTAGTAAAATAACAGTCTTGTACTTTTCAGGCAAATTAATAATGTCCGACATTATCCCGATTTCTTCATCACTACTGAAGTATTCTTCCAATCCATCGATGGATACCTTCTTTCGGTTCCAGAAGCTTCTTAAATTATTAATACAAAGATTAATCGTGACCCTGATGAGCCATCTTTTCTCATGTTCATTATTATCAAATTCGGGAGAATGGTAGCATAGCTTTATAAATGCCTCTTGAATTACATCCTCGCAGTCATATTTGTTGCCCAAATATGAAAAAGCTATCTGAAAAAGCATGTTTTTATATAAATCATACTTTTCCAATATCCATTCCTCTGAAATGAATTTTTCGGCGCGCAAGATATTTTCCATTTCATAGCTCCTTTCATATATAAGACAGTTCAATTCCAATTAAAGTCACAAAAAAATAGTACTTGTTTTATATATCACAAGTACTATTCTACAACATATTACATTACCGCTAAACATATTTTTTCCATAAGCTCTTCTATTCCGAATCCTTCGGCATCTATCGTTATGTGAGCATATTTTTCATATAGAGGACACCGTTCCTCATATAAATCGTATAAGGTCTGATCCTCCCGGAGTACGACTCCCCGCTTTCTTATGTTACCAAGCCTTTTATTTATGGTATCAAAGCTAAGCTTAATATAAACCACCATCGCCGTATTACGAAAATGCTCCATGGCTTCGGAGCAATATACGACGCTTCCTCCTGTGGCAATAACGGTATTCTCAACAGAGATGTTTTTATTAACACGGTTCTCTATATCGATATAACGCTGCTTCCCATGCTTCTTTATTATATCCCTAAGAAGCATTCCTTCCTGCTCCTGAATCAACAAGTCCGAGTCTATAAAATTCTTTCCAAGTACCTTTGCCAATATAACACCCACCGTGCTCTTTCCGGCACCGGGCATTCCTATTAGTACGATATTACTCATATTGCACTGACCTTTCTATATCAACACATTTATTATTACATAAACCTGATATATTTATCTCTCCTTGCATACATCTATCCATGTTTTATAGTTTGAGTATTTTTCTAACTCATCAATGGATAATTCAATCGCACTATTGGCACTTCCACAGGCCGGATATACACTGTCAAATCTCTTTAATGATGTGTCAAGATACACCGTGACGCCGTCATTGATACCAAATGGACAAACCCCTCCGATGCCGTGACCTATAACATTCTCGACCTCTTCAGGATTCATCATCTTTGCTTTTGTCCCGAACTGAGCCTTATACTTTGTATTATCTATCTTCCTGTCACCGGCTGTCACAATCAGTATGCAGTTTCCGTCAACTACAAATGACAGAGTCTTTGCTATTCTCTCCGGCTCACAGCCTACTGCTTCTGCTGCCAGTTCGACGGTTGCACTGGATACATCGAATTCCAGAATCCTATCCTGCATATTATATTTACTAAAATATTCCCGAGCTCTCTTAATTGACATATTCATCCTCCGGTATATCACATTTTATATCATTCTCAGTTAATTTGGAGTTGATATAACGCATAATATCTCTACGGGTAATTATACCGATAAAATAATTTCTGTCATCTACCACAGGGATAAAATTCTGATCCATTGCCCTCATCAGCATCTCGTCCATAGTAGCTGTTATACGGACACTCGGGTTTTTCCCCTTCTTAAATATATCCCTTATTTTAATTTCTTCAATACTCTTCAAGCTGGTTTTATATAGTCGATTCTTTCTGTCATCAACCAGGTACCACAGAAAATCTCCTTCACTGATGGTTCCTATGTATTTATTGTCATCGGACAATACCGGAATCGCTGAATGTCCATGGTGACGCATCTTCTCCAGTCCCTGCCTTAGTGTGTAGCTGTCATATAGATACGCAACCTCACCTTTAGTCTTTAAAAAATATGCAATGTTCATTGCCCATGCTCCCTTATAAGTAATCTTTCATTACATGTTAATTTGCAGATTAAACATCCTGTGTTAATCCGCTCATTATTTAGTATAACATAATTTGAATAATATTGGTATCGGTAATCAATAGAAGTTATTTACCTAGTCTGATTACATTCCAAGAGCATTTCTTCATATTAGTGGTGAAGATGCCTCCTTCAAAGGTATATTCTGATTTATGTTCCGGTCTAACCTTTTCACTATTAAGGGTATTAACCGCCTTCATATCATCATTTTCCATAACGATATATTCCAGTACCTTATAATCTTCAAAGCCACGCAGATCAGCGGTGAAGTATACATCATGCTCAATATTTCTATTAACCGCAAAGATAGTGACCTCTTCATTTTCAGGGTTATATACCGCTATTGCCTCCACATCAGTCACATCCGTATAATTTGCTGTATCGTGCTTTGTTGTCTTTACTACCGGTTTCAATGCTATTCCGCGACCATAGAGTGAGGCATGTAAGAATGGATAGAATGTGGTCTGTCTCCATGCTCCTCCCTTTTCATCGGTCATAATCGGTGCAATGACATTTATAAGCTGTGCCAGGCAAGCCATCTTAACTCTGTCGGCATGCTTCATCATCGTGATAAGAAGAAGACCAATAAGGATGGCATCCTCAAAGTTATATATATCCTCCAAGAGTGCCGGGGCTACGCTCCATGGTTTCCTTTCTCTAATCTGATTGTCCGCTTCATTGGAATGATACCATACATTCCATTCATCGAAGCTTATCATCAGATCCTTCTTACTTCTCTTTTTAGCCTTAACATAATCACAAGTAGCAATAACACTCTTGATGAACCGCTCCATGTCCATGGATTTGGCAAGGAAATCAGCCGTATCATTGGCTTTATTGTCATAGTACTGATGCATGGATACATAATCCACATAATCATATGTATGCTCTAAGGTAATTGCCTCCCATTCGGGGAATGTAGGCATTCCAACGCCTGAACTGCCGCATGAAACCAGTTTAATGGAGGGGTCTATCATCTTCATGGCCTTTGCGGTCTCTTCTGCAATTCTTCCGTACTCCTTAGGAGTCTTTGCACCCACCTGCCACGGCCCGTCCATCTCATTACCCAGACACCATATCTTTATGTTATGAGGCTTTTCATAACCATGGGCTCGGCGCATCCGACTATAATAGCTGTCAGCATCTATATTGCAGTATTCCAATAGGTTTAATGCATCGGCAATTCCTCTTGTTCCAAGATTGACCGCCATCATAACCTCGGTATCGGCCTTCTTAGCCCAGGATACAAATTCATTCAGACCAAACAGATTAGGTTCCAATGTTGTCCATGCCAAATCAAGCCTTGGTTTCCTTTTATCCTTGGGACCAACACCATCCTCCCAGAAATAATTTGAAACAAAGTTTCCACCGGGATAGCGTATTATAGGTACCCTCAGCTCCTTAACCAGCTCAATAACATCCTTTCTGAATCCTTCCTCGTCAGCTGTAGGATGATCCGGCTGATATATTCCGGAGTAGATAGCTCTTCCCAAATGCTCAATAAACGAACCATATAGCTTATCATCAATCTCGTCAATCTTAAATTCCTTATCGACCACCATTCTGGCTTCCCTTTTCATAGCATTCTCCCTTCTTTAAGATACTTATGTTAATAGTAACTTATATATCTTTACTTGTACTATAATTTATTTTTCATAATTATGTCAATGTATTTTATTCTACTAATGCAAAGTACTTTGGGTTCTCCCTTAATTACAGGACCCTATACTCCTGCTTACTTATTTTAAGTTATCTTTTACTTAGTTTTAATTGCAAATTCTTGACATTTATTTGCTTGAGTGATAATCTTTTTATTAATAGATACAATAGTCAAGACAAGAGGCAAAAACATGGTGATAAAAGAGGTTAAAGAGCATTTAATTAATAATCTCCTCCCATTTTGGATGCGACTTAAGGACGACAGGCATGGTGGGTTCTATGGGGAGATGAGTTATGATCTAAAACAAAACCATCAGGCAGTTAAAGGAGGTATATACCACAGCCGTATTCTCTGGTTCTTCTCTAATGCCTGTCTTACTTTGAATGACAAGAAATATCTTGACTATGCAGACCATGCTTATGAGTTTATAAGGAACCGTTTTGTCGATAAGGAATTCGGCGGTATATATTGGACTGTAAACTATGACGGAAAACCTCATGATGACAGTAAGCATACATATAATCAGGCGTTTGCTGTCTATGCACTGGCTTCATACTTTGACGCATCAGGAAATCCGGAGGCCTTAGCCTTAGCATATGATATATTTAATAAAATAGAAACCCTATGTAAAGACGAGGACGGTTATCTGGAAGCCCTTGATAGAGGATATAATCCGGTATCCAACGAGAAGTTGTCTGAAAACGGTGTAATGGCCAGCCGTACAATGAACACACTGCTGCACCTGATAGAAGCTTATACCGAGCTTTACAGAGTGGACGGTAATGAAACGGTGGCAGCCTGCATTCGAAAGATGCTTGATATGCTCGTCGAAAAAGTCTATAATCCAACGCTTCGCAGGTTGGATGTGTTTTTTGATATGGAATGGAAGTCATTAATTGATTTACACTCCTATGGACATGATATAGAGGCATCCTGGCTTATTGACAGAGCCTGTGAGGTGATTGGTGATACGGATTGTACGAAGAGGATTTCGGTAATAACAAAGGATTTGGCGAACCATGTCCATCAGGTGGCACTGGATAACGGTTCATCGGTATATTATGAATGTGAAAATGGTATTGTTGATACAAAAAAGGTTTGGTGGGTTCAGGCAGAGGCAATATTAGGCTTTGTAAACGGGTATCAGAAAAATCCCCTAAGAACCGATTATCTTGATACGGCAGGCAGGATATGGACATATATCAAGCAAAATATAATTGATAAAAGAGAAGGCTCTGAATGGTTTAATGAGCTTCATAAGGACGGCTCACCTATAAAAGATATGGAAATAGCCGGACTTTGGAAATGCCCTTATCATAACGGAAGAATGTGCTTCGAACTGATTAACCGAAAAATTGAAATGAAATATAGATTAGGAGAAGCTTGAAAACTCAGATATAAACAGACTGCCTAAATATAAGCAGTCTCGACATTTTAAGCCATATTTCAACACATTTTTATATTTGTTGCATATTATATAGTGGAAGCAACAAAAGCTTCTTATATAAAAATGGAGGTGAAATATGGATAACTATATTAAATCCAAAAGTGCAACAGTGTTAAGCTCTGAGACTTATGTTAACAAATGCGATAAGGATTGTGAGGCACGGGTAATAAAATCTGAGACATTGACAGAAGCTGAGAATCATCCATGGCCGGGAGGAGACTTCAAGATTGCAAGAGTTTTATCCGAATTCGTGGTGCAGATCGATTCCGAAGCAGAAATCAGGCTTAATGAGCCGGCTTATGAAATCAAAAGAATCGATAAGCAAATTTTCTTAAAACAATGTAGATATATCTCTACTACCAATAAAGTATTTATCGAGGGATATATCAGAAAGAATATTGAATATGCTACGAAAACCTGCTCAAAGCACAATACCATATCCGGTGTAATCAAGGATACAACCGTTCATGTTCCGTTTAAATTCTACACCAAGGTAGATTTCTGTGGCGCAACACCTCAAATCATACCTAATCCGCCTTCCATGGTGGCAAGATACTTTGATGATAAGAGAATGGGTAAGGATATCAGAGAAGCTGACAGATCTAATATTGAGATTTTCAATGAGCCTGTTTTCTGTGAGCTCGAATGGTCAGCTATATATGACGCAGATATAAATGAAAAGGGTAAATCCATTGATAAGATACCTAACGAAGAAGAGTTCCAGGAGTTTACTGATAAATCCGTTATCTATCTATGTATAAAATTACTTCAGAAGCAGCAGGTATGCTGGCCTTTCCCTACCAAGGAAGACTTCAAAAAGAAACCTTTCCCCCAAAACACAGAGTGGCTGTCACCCAATATTCATGACAAGAAACCGGAGAAACCATTATAATAATTTAATCTGCTAATGAATTTAATCAGGCTGGACAATTTATCCAGCCTGTTATTATTCGTTTAAGCTTTATTTATTCCATTATTACTGTCAATACATAGTAATCGCCCAGACTCCATATAGGATAATAGGAATAGTTTATCGTTTTCACACCATCTACAATTTTCCACAGATAATCGTATTTCTGCATAAATGTAAAGTCCGGCATCCCTTCCTCAGGATATAATATGGTTATCCGCCTTAATCCCATATCATACTGCTCCATGAACTTAGCCTCGACATTATCTATTGAATCCACTATATAATCCTTATAAATATAGTAAAGATAATCTGAGCTGTCACATTTAGGATAATCACTCTTATTCCATTGGTGGTCATCATCAATGTCAACATCTCTTATTAAAAAGTACTTGTACCGAATCGACTCACCCTGATCAGGCACAGGGTCATCCCATGTAACATCAATATGATACCACTTATCATTAAGGCATACCATATTCCAGGCATGACCTATATTGCTTAGTAATTCTGTACCCACTACAATCCGTGATTCAATATTAAGGAGCTCCATAAATAGCTGAAAGGTCTCTGCATACCCCTGACATACCGCCTTACCTTTTACCAATACACCTTCAACAGAATATACATAATCGGGTATGTTTTTCTGTTTTATGGCCTCCGTATCATATTTTGTATTCACTACTATATAATCATGAACAGCTTTAATCTTTTCTACATCCTCCATATCCTGTGTAATAATCTTCTTGATTATGTTCAATGCCATCTGTCTGTAATCCGAAGAATTTGCTTCCGGTTTTGGAGTAGGCGTTGGCTTCGGCTTAGTTGTTGGCTTGGCATCCTGTACAGGAGGAGTTGTCGGTACCGTATTAGGTGCCTTTGTAGGTGTCGGTGCTGAAGTCGGTTTCTTAGACGGTATCGGCGTCGTAGTCGGATCTTCTGCAGGTATCGGTGTCGTAGTCGGCTCCTTAGTCGGTATCGGCGTCGAGGTCGGCTCCCCTTCCGGTATCGGCATCGTAAACGAATCCTCTGCAGGTATCGGTGTTGATATTGCGGTTGGTTCCTGTGTCGGTATCGGTGTTGTGTTCTGGGCCTGATAAGCATTAGGCTCCATTGTAGGTGTCGGAGTAGCATCAGATACATCTGTAGATACATGAGTAGAATCAGATAAATCTGAAAATGTAGGCATAAATAAGCTGCACGATGATAAAAAGGCAGTAATAAGGACACAAAACAAAAGCAGCCCTATACGCTTCCTTAGTCTATATTTTCCTCTTTTATATTCATACATTCCGATACCTCCAGTATAATCGTACTTACTCCAGTGATCTTCTAAGGAAGCTCATTGATGCTTCTCTGAGTCTCATTATTCGTTCCATGGTTTCTTCAGTGTTATCAAATTTGAATATATCAAAATTATCAAAATCATTTATATCATATAGTATATGGGATGTCAGTCCAAGATCAGTCAGAAGGTCCTCTGTCCTTTTGCCGGTATCAGAATGGAGCATCGATACAAATGGCTTCCCATATAAGATTGAAAATACAGTCCCATGAAATGAATTGGTTATAACATATGAGGCTGATTCTATATGCCCTAAGAATTCACCCGCATTAGCTGTATAGAACGGCTCCATCTGATTAATAAGTCCATTGGACGGTCTTCTTTGGAGTATCGGCATTCCAAGGGACAGCGATATCTTATTGGCAAATTCTATAAGCTGAGGATTTTTTTCTATTGAATAAAGCAGTATATAAGGCTTCTTATATTTACTGCTGACCTTTATCTCATCATAGTCTTCCTTGTCGAGCAAGAGAGTCGGGTCCAGCACTACATCAACAGGCTTTCCAGCCAACTCGCCAATCAATGCCTGCGTGCTTCTTTCTCTGACTGATATATTCGTAAAGGATTGAAGGGCTTTAGCCATATCGTCTTTATATCTGCTTACTATATAATCGGTACCCAGGCTTGCCGCATAGGATATCCGTTTGCTGCCTGATTTGGCAAATTCAAGATAATATGCCGGATCATATCCTCCTGTATGTGTAGGATTCCATACCTGATCGCTTCCCACAATATATGCATCCAAATCAAGCTTGGCATCTAAAAGTTCCTTATATGTCCGATAGTCTCCGATAAGGTTTATATTATTTTTCAAAAAGGACTGAAACTTATTATACCTGACCAGACTGTCCTTGTTTCTAATATACAGCTTTAGCTTCAACAGACTACGGGACAGACCTTTCTTTAGCTTCATAGGGTCATATAAGCCATCAATAATATCCGGGTGATAATTGATTACACCGGTTGTGGTGTTGAGATTCTTCAACACCTTCTGCAATGCCCAGGTCTGAAGCACCGCGCCATAATTATTGGCACTATGAAATGTTATGACTCCTACTTTCATGCTTTTCCTCCATCCCCCTCTGCTTGATTAAGCAGAGCTTCTGATACATTGTCTGAAGCGATGACTTTATCCCCCAGATGATGGCACAACCGACGCTCCAATAGGTTTAACCTTGAATGATGGAGAACATAATCGAATTCCACGTCTCCAAAGTATTTATACTTCTCGCGTCTGACAACCTTGTCGATGCACTTGTTATAAGCTTTTCCCTTTGCGAATTTTCCGATAAACTTTATTCTGAAATACTCAGACCGTCTAAAGCCTACCTCAAAAATAATCGGAAAATACGATACATCCTTGCTAAGTAAGGTTAGCAAATGGGTATTCATCTTGGCCTCATCCGCTTTCATACAGACGTATATATCATAATTATCCGTATTCAAACTATTTATCTTGTTAAATTTATTCCTGATTTCAAACTTGTTATTTTTAAAGCCGTTCATATATATAAGAATTTTCTTTCTTCCCGTTGATTTGCTTTTCTCCGTCTTGCGGTCTCTTAACAACTCTTCACAAATTTTCTCGGGGGTATCTTTGTCATCATTGGAACAGAATCTTTCATAAAATTCATGATACCCATTATGTTCTTTCTTAATTTCCTCAATCAACTCATTTACTGTCTCGGTAACAGGTAATCTCAGGGCATCTAAATCCAGATATAAGCCCCTGTCCTTTAGATATTCCTCCCTATCATATGTAAATAGGATTATCTTTCTTTTAGTAACTCCGTAATCGAACATAATACTGGAATAATCCGTTACAAGCATATCGCTGGCATTTAAGAAATCATAAGTTTCGTATTCTTCAGGAAATTCCCGTATATGACTGTATATCGAATAATCCATCCTATCCTTCACATAAGGATGAAGCTTAACATAGAATATTTCGGAATCATCAAGTCTGTTATCTATCTCAGAAAAGAATTCGTCCAGCTGTCTCAATTGCCTGTCAGTTTCCTTTTGGTGGAGAAGCCCTCTCCAGGTGGGCATATATACTATTACCTGTTTATCATTTATATTACATTCGTTTCGGATAGCTTCTCTACGTTTATCATTAAGCAGAATTGAGTTTCTGGGATAACCCGATACCAGAGTATTTCCGGGATATATATTCTTAATCATATAATCCCGTAAGAACATTTCCTTAGAAAAATCATTTTGGAATAAAAGATAATCAGCTATAAGAAAATTACGCTGAATATTACCCAGGGCATATTCTCTTTGCGGCACGATTCTTCCCATGGCCTTTAAAGGAGTACCATGCCATGTGTTTAGATACACCTGTCCCTTCTTCTTAATAAAATAAGGGGGAAAGCTTGTATCGGTAATTAAGTATTTGGCTGATGCCAGTGCCTTTTTATAACTTTTTGAGTATATCTCTATAATCTCAACATTCTTAATACCGTACATTTCAAGAAGCTTTCCATAGTCTCTGTTTGAGCCCGAGGTCATGGCCAGCTTAATATTATAGTCCTTATATTTATCCTTAGTCAGCTCCTTAAGGAGTGCAAATATATTACCTGCGATATCCTCTCCATGCTTGGATTCCAGTAATATATCCTTAGGTTTAATTTTCAGCTTTTCATATAAATTGGTATAGCAAACCAATCCTCTTCCCAGCATTATTGAAATAATCGGGAACTTTTTATTGATCAGAGCAAGTTTTTGCCTGCTTTTTCTGAATCTGTTAATCATAGCGAATAAATTTCTGATGCGTTTAAGTGCATCATATATTCTATTGGGCATATATTCTCTTATCTTTGTCATACGCACCATTTTTTTTCGATTCGTAAAAAGCGGAAGCCTATTCCTTAACCAACCGGATGAATACAACAGGTAGTTATTACTTCTCCAATTGGGAAGCCTGCTGTCGAGAAAATCCTGTGTCTTATTGATTATGTCCAGCTTTATGTCAAGCTTACCCTTGCCCCTGTTCTCATTCTTAAAAAGGGTGATATACCTAAACAGAAAATGCCTCGTACATATGAACTCAAGCTCGGCATGAAAATGCTCCATATAGTTATTCTTCTCCATATAATCAAATACCAATTCAAAGGCCTTAATAATATCGAGTGTCTGTTTTGAAAAGGTATTCAAAAAACCACCCTGAGTTGTCTTACGGTAATTATATAAAGGCTCATTAACAATACCGATATTCGTAGCCTTTACTACGACCTGATAGACAAATACAATATCCTCAAACCTCATCTTCTCAGGAAACTCCATTCCCTCCAGAAGCTCCCGTTTGAATAACTTGTCCCAAGGAAAAGGAAGAATATGAGCAAGTTCGTATTTATGGTCATAGAGATTAAAGCTTCTGTTAATAAGCTCCATTATAATATGCTCACGGTTAAGCTCGCCGGTATGCCTGTCCTCATATACATTATATCGGGTACATATTACGATATCATTTTTATCGGTAACCGCTTTATTATAAAGCTTTTCACACATATCTTTTTCAATAAAATCATCACTGTCCACAAAGAGTATATACTCGCCTTTTGCCTTTTTCAGACCATAGTTTCTGGCATGGCTTACGCCTCTATTCTCTGTGGAATAAATCCTCATTATATTCGGATACCTGCTTTGATACTCCTCTAATATCTGAAGACAGTTATCAGTGCTTCCATCGTTCACGGCGATTATTTCAATCTTTTGCAGTGTCTGTGAAAACAGACTATCCAGGCATTGCCTAAGATATCTCTCCACATTATAGACAGGCATTATAATACTAACTTGTATATTATGCTCATCCATTCATATTCCTCCTTATGTCGTTTCATTTAAGCCAAATACAGCATTTGCCACCTTGCGTGAAGCTTGTCCGTCCTCCCAGGCACAGAATTTTTCATAAAATACATCGTATTTATCCTTGTATTTTTCCGTTATATCATCGATATTCTTAATTGCATTGATAATTTCTTCTGTTGTAAACAGTAAAGGTCCCGGCAATTCCTCCTCTATATCAATATAAAAGCCACGAAGCACATCCCTGTATTTCTCTAAATCATAGGTGTAGAAAAGCATAGGTCTCTTAAGATTGGCATAGTCAAAGAATACTGACGAATAATCAGTAATTAAATAATCTGATATAAGGTATAATTCCGATATATCATCATATTTACTAAAATTAAACGCAAAGTCCTCCAGACCCGTTATATCGATGGAATCCGCTATGAAGTAATGGGTACGAAGAAGAATCACATATTCATCACCCAACTCTTCCCTCATAAGCTGTAGGTCGAGCTTAAGGCTAAATTTGTATTGACCCTTGGTATAATACTCATCATCCCTCCATGTGGGAGCATAGAGTATGGTCTTCTTATCCTTTGGTATCCCTAATCTGTCTCTTAATTCATTTGCTATTTCCTCTTTATTATCCCAGTGTAATATGTCATTTCTGGGGTATCCTGTCTCAAGCATTATCTTGTCATATATAAAGCATCTCTTAAATATATCACTGGAATACTTGTTTGCTGCAATAAGATAATCCCAAGACCTTGACTGCTTATATGTTATCTTCTTATATTTTGGAGTGGCGGAATTAATGTCCTCAAGGTCAAACACCAGACGTTTTAGGGGAGTTCCATGCCATGTCTGCAGGAATACATTTCCCTCTCTTTTTACAATCCAGACCGGCTGCCTACTGTTAAATATATAGTATTTGCAACGTGCAAGATAATAGCAATACCTGATACTGAACCTTCTTACCTTGGTATGCTTGTATGGTATTTTAGTACCTTTTTTATCTATAACCCAGATATATTTATACTTTCCCGGATAATTCTTTTGAAGATATTCATAAACATATTTGGGGCTGTCTGAATAATTCTTACCAAAAAAGCTCTCGCAAAATACCCAATTATCCTTAAGTGTTGTCTTAAGAAAAAGCTTTCTGTATAAGAATTTAGGAAACTCTCTTTTATTCTTAAAGAGTGAATTAAGCTTTCTCCTGGCCAAATGTACAGTGACGATTCTTTTGGCCTTCTTAATATCACCTTTATAAAATGCCTTTATAATCCTTTTCTTATATCTTTTATATGAACGAAGAAGATTTCTGTCCATCTTAGATATCAAGCCGTGAAGTATGTTAAAACGCTCAATCACCAAAGGAGAATCCTTCTCCCTCTTTAGCTTAGGCGCAAAATATCTAATGATATAATATATTATCTTCTTGTCCAAGCGTGCTCTTATTTCACTGTCTCCGTCTACCAGAGTCTTGGCATATTCATATGTCATCAAATACTCCTCAAAGTTCTTGCTTCCCTTCATCTGTCCCAATGATGGGAAGTTAATGGAATCATTATGATTACGCTTAATATATATGGATTCCATCTCGGCACTAAAGTGTTCTGCCTTATCAAGAACCTGCATTACGAAGGGATAGTCCGACAGGAAGATAATATCCTCATTAAACCTTATATTATTTTCCTCTATTAGTTGCCTCTTCATTAGAACGTGAAGTACGGTTACGCTTCTAACACTCTTTCTTCGTATGAACAACTCCCAAAAGGCACGCCTCTTCTTATATTCGATGTATTCTTCCTCAGTTAGAAATTCACCGTTGTTATCAACATATAGGTCATTATTCTTCTCATCACTCTCATCATCCTGTATAGAGCTGTCTTTGTGAGAATTGGTGTCCTCCTTATCCTGACCGGAATCAGATGAATCACTATCCTTATCACTATCTGAGCCTTCCTCACTCTCATCATCTTCGTTCTCGTCAGATTCCACATCCTCATAAAGCTTTCGCAAGTAAAGACTCCTTTGAAACCAAGTCCAAGTCTTTTTACCATATGCTACATCAGCATCTTCATTCTCTGCCTTAGCTACGATTAACTCCAAAGCGTTCTCATCAAGATAATCATCGCTGTCGAGAAAATATATATACTCGCCCTTAGCCAAGGATAAGCCAAGATTTCTGGCGGCTGCCACTCCTGTCTTGTCCCTTAGATGAGTAACTTTCAGGTCTAAGTCTTTGCTGTATTCTCTGATACATCCGTCAATGTTCTCTTCGACATGATCACAGATAAGCAAAACCTCAAAATCCTTAAAGCTTTGTTCTCTTAAGCTCTCCAGAGCATCCTCAAGAAAATGAAGCCCTCTGTGAAAGGGCATAATTATGCTGACTTTCATATATAAAAACCCCCTTATCTACGGTATAAAACTAGTTTATTTATATAAATATTAACAATCTCACACTATCACAAATTCTACTTTATAAGAATAACTATGTCAACATGACACTAATTATCATACTATAATAATTGGCTAAATTAGGCATATAATTAATTATATATCTTTTATAAACTATAAACAATATTAACATAGTTTCTTTCCTATTCAATAAGAAAGCTGTCCATAATAAGATAACACATATCTGCATTATGAAACAGCTTGTCTAATATTGATTTTATATTGATTCTTTGTGTTGTGAGCATTAAATTGTCCATTGATTATGAATAATGCCGACCAGCTTCCAATCATCTTCGTATTCTTCAAATACCAATCGTAGACTTCTCCAGTCCATTCCCTCATATAGCTCGTCAAATCCGGGGAAGTAATACTCAACAATAATCGGAGAATCGTATACCTCAAATTGATTTTCTAAAGCATTTCCAAAGCTGAGCACCTCATTGTATCCTATCTCAGGGGCATTCTTAAAGTCCTCCGAATAGACAAATTTATCATAGTACTCACCGGGTGTAAGCCTAATCTCATCACCGGTACCATCATAAAAACCCCATAGATATTCATTAGTATCATTAAAGAAATCCTTTATCTCTTCCTTTGTAAAGACAACATCGTTCTCCGTGGATACAAATGTATATGGTGTAAATCTTAATCCCTTTTCAGGATGAACAAATTCCGACCATGCATCCGTATCCTTTTCGCTGATAGCTTTGATTACCTGCTCTGATGTGGCCTCAATTATTTTCTTTGGATCATCCTCTGCAGCATCATCATTATCATCATTTTCAATAGTTACCGGTGTTTCTTCTTCTGAATCTCTGTCATCATCATTGGGTTTTTCGGATTCTATCGGCTTTTCATCCTGAGTATCATTTTCCTGCTTATTCTCAGGCAAATTATCATTTCTTTTACAGGCGACTGCCATAACAGCAATCAAAGACACAAGTGCTAAAGCAAATATTATTTTAAGTCTCTTCATATTTAGGCCTCCTTTTCTTTGCTGGTATATATTAGACGGTAAAGTTTACGAGAAAAACAAAATAGGAATTTAATCTTTACCGCAAAATGGAAACACATTAAATATCCGCATTTAACTCTTCAAAAAACATAATTACTGCAGCTTTATCAATAGGTGAAAAAGCTTTATCATTAGTGAGCAGAAGATCTAAATCCTTTTTATTCATCCATTGAGGATTTAAAGACATATCTCCATTTTTGCATATTTCTCCTTTACTCATACATTTAAAAAATACTCCGAATGAATCAACCGGACCTTTAAGCGTTTGATAAACCGCAAATGGTTTTATACATTCGATAGTAAAGTCATTTTCTCCACCTTCAACTAATATTTTTGTCTTTAAGTTTTCAATATAATATATATCCAGACCCGTCTCTTCTTTAACTTCTCTTTTTAAAGCATCTATTATTGATTCATATTCATTTATTTGTCCCCCCGGTAATTCAAAAAAGTTCGGTTCATTTGGCTTATTACGTGTTTGAACTAATACTTCATATTGATTGTTAATTATCCTATATATTATAGCTCTTGCGTTAACAAATATCATATATTCATCCCCCAAAAACGTTCTAATAATATAGGATAGTAAATAACTTGAAATAAAGATGCAGACTACTGCCCTTATTAAGTTAGACCCATATTCAAAAAGTAATAATTTTATCAAGTCACGTCTAGTCATACCATTAATTTCAAATAAGGTAAAATCTTTAATTCTAGATAATAAATCTAAATTAACAATATTAATTGTATTAGTAATTGCAATAATAAAAAACAAAGTAATAATAGCCTGCAATAATATAAACAGTATGGAGAATGACGATTTAATATCATTTAATTCTGTAAAATAACTTCTTATTTTTAATTGAGGATAATCCTGCAAAAGATCATTTAATCTGTTTTTAATCATGTCAGGATCCACATACTCCTCAATGATAATAGATAGGCTGTAAATAGGATTATTACTCGTCTTATAATTTATGGGAAGATATAGCAGGCCTCCACTATACTTCAATGAGCTTGCTTTGACACACTACATCAAAGAATTTCTCTAAATCCATATCTACCACATATACATAGCCATCATTAACATTCCGCTGGCACTGTTTCAGCGCATCGTGTGCACCTCGTTTAGGTCGAAAACCATAACTGTTCTCCGAGAACTGCTCCTCATAAATAGGGGAAAGTACCTGTGTAATTGCCTGTTGAAATACACGGTCAACCACTGTTGGTATACCAAGTTTTCGGATTTTGCCTTTTGTTTCTTTGGGTATTTCTACCCTACGGACTGGATTGGGTTTATATTTCCCATCTTTCAACTTTTGGATAAGTTTCTTTTGGTTATCTTTGAGAAACGTTAGAAGTTCATCCACGCTCATCCCATCAACACCG